>CAYQFO010000007.1:0-21927 GCA_964416815.1 uncultured Rhodobiaceae bacterium
GTTGAGATTAAACCGCTCTATAGTGCCGCCGACAGTGCCGATTTGCCCTGGCGCGACAGCTATCCGGGGTTGCCGCCCTTTACCCGCGGCCCCTATGCCGCCATGTATGTCAACAAACCGTGGACCATTCGCCAATATGCGGGCTTTTCCACTGCCGAGGACTCAAACGCCTTTTACCACCGCAATCTGAAAGCCGGACAGAAGGGCTTATCTGTCGCCTTTGATTTGGCCACCCATCGCGGCTATGACAGCGACCACCCGCGCGTTTTCGGCGATGTTGGTATGGCCGGTGTGGCGATTGACTCGATTTTGGATATGCGCACACTGTTTGCCGGTATTCCGCTTGATATAATGAGCGTATCCATGACCATGAACGGTGCCGTGCTGCCGATTATGGCACTTTATGTTGTCGCTGCCGAAGAACAAGGTGTCAGTCCCGACAAACTGGCTGGCACGATTCAAAACGATGTTTTGAAAGAATTCATGGTGCGCAATACTTATATCTATCCACCCCAAGCGTCGATGCGGATTGTCTCCGATATTTTCGCCTATAGTGCGCAGAATATGCCGAAATTCAATTCAATTTCGATTTCCGGCTATCACATGCAAGAAGCCGGCGCGACCGCTGACCTTGAACTGGCCTATACATTGGCCGATGGCGTGGAATATGTCCGCGCTGGTATCGCTGCCGGTATGGATATTGACGCCTTTGCACCCCGGCTTTCTTTCTTCTGGGGCATCGGCATGGATTTTTTCATGGAGATTGCCAAAATGCGTGCCGCGCGTTTGCTGTGGGCGCAGCTCATGCAGGGGCTGGGAGCGAAAAACCAGAAATCGCTGACCTTGCGTACGCATTGCCAGACTTCCGGCTGGAGCCTGACGGCGCAAGATATTTACAATAATGTCATACGCACCTGTATTGAAGCCATGGCTTCCACACAAGGCCATACGCAATCTCTGCACACCAATAGTTTTGACGAGGCACTGGCACTCCCGGGTGACTTTTCGGCGCGGATTGCTCGCAATACGCAAATTTTGCTGCAACTGGAAAGCGGCACCACTAAAGTGATTGACCCGTGGGGGGGGAGCTATTTTGTCGAACGTTTGACGCACGACTTCGCCGCGCGTGCGCTGACCCATATTCAAGAAGTCGAAAAATTGGGCGGCATGGCCGCCGCCATTGAGCAGGGTCTTCCGAAAATACGCATTGAAGAAGCCGCCGCGCGTGCGCAAGCGCACATTGACAGCGGTCGCCAGACCGTCGTCGGCGTTAATAAATTCAAGTTGGAAACCCAAGACGCCGTGGATGTGCTGAAAATTGACAATTCCGCCGTGCGCACGGCGCAGATTGACCGCTTGAAAAGCTTGCGTGCAAGCCGTGATGAAAAAGAAACGCAAGCCACCCTTGACGCGCTCACCAGAGCTGCCGAAACCGAGGCGGGTAATTTACTGGCACTGGCGGTGGATGCCGCCCGCGCCAAAGCCACAGTCGGCGAGATTTCCTCTGCCTTGGAAAAAGTCTTCAGCCGACATGAGGCCAAGCCGCAAATCATATCTGATATTTATCAAAAGAGCTTTGGTGAGAGCCATCCGGCGATTGCCAAACTGCGTGATATGCTGGCGCGCTTTAGCGAGCGCGAAGGCCGCCCACCTTGCATTTATCTCGCCAAAATGGGGCAAGACGGACATGACCGTGGCCAGAAAGTGGTTGCCACGGCACTGGCCGATTTGGGCTTTGACGTCACAACCGGCGCGCTTTTTCAAACACCGGAAGAAGCCGCCCGCGATGCGATTGCTGCGGCAGCGCATATTGTCGGGGTGAGTTCATTGGCGGCCGGGCATTTGACGCTGGTGCCAGAATTGAAAACCGCACTGGCCGAACAAGGCCATGAAGATATGATGGTGATTGTCGGCGGCGTCATACCGCCGCAAGATTTCGAGGCCCTACGCGACGCCGGAGCCAAAGCGATTTTCCCGCCCGGCACGGTGATACCGGAAGCCGCCGAAGAATTGATTGTCGCACTGACCGCGCATTTGGGCCATAACGAAGCCGCTTAATAAATAAAAGGCGATATCTAATCGCGCACGCGGATGAGGCCTTCTTGCGCGCTGGAACAGACAAGCTTGCCGTCTTGAGTGAAGAAGTCCCCGAAATTCATCCCGCGCCCCCCCACCGACGCCGGGCTGTTCTGCACATAAAGCAACCATTCATCGGCCTTGAACGGATGATAAAACCACATCGCATGGTCAAGACTGGCCGACTGCAAATTTGGATTCATATAGGTTAGCGCATGGGGACGCAGGCATGTGCCGAGCAATGTTGTGTCCGACATATAGGCCAGCATCGCTTGATTGGTGGCAATCGCGTCTGGCATACCGGGGTCGGCTTTAAGCCAGACCATTTGCTTGGGTTCAAGAATTTTCGCTTCAAATAGATTATTTGGGTTAATCGGACGCGTTTCAAACGGGCGTCGCCGCAAAAAAGTGTCCCGCCATTTTTTCGGCACTTTATCGGCGTCTTTTTCGCGCAATTCGTTTTCGCTTGGCACGTCTTCCGGCGGCGGCGCATCGGGCATATCAATCTGATGCTCGCGCCCTTTTTCCGGCACTTGAAAACTGGCCGCCATATTGAAAATCTGCTTGCCGTGCTGAATGACCGTTACCCGCCGCGACGCAAAACTACGCCCATCGCGCGCTTGGTCAACTTCATAGATAATCGGCGCACTCGGGTCGCCACCGCGCAAAAAATAGCTGTGAAACGAATGGCAAATCAACCCATCCACCGTATGATACGCCGCCGATAAAGCCTGCCCCAGAACTTGCCCGCCAAAAACGCGCGGACGATTTTCCTTCGGGCTTAGCCCGCGAAATAAATTGTCTTCCAGCCGCTCCAATTGCAACAGGGTCAGAATTTCTTCAAGCGACTGTTCCATGCACCTATTTATCACCCAATTGCGCTGGCATAATGGTCACGCTTTCGCCGCACCCGCATGCATCGGTCTGATTGGGATTGTTGAAACGAAAACCGGCCTACAGCACATCTTCTTCATAATCCATTTCAGTGCCGAGCAGAAACAATACCGCTTTCGGGTCAATCAATATGGTGACGCCCTTGTCTTCCACCACTTCATCCAGCGGGTCAAGGCTGGCGGCATATTCCATCGTATATTCCATACCGGCGCAGCCGCCATTTTTGACGCCGATCCGCAATCCAACTTTCGGCTTGTCGGTCTCGGCTAAAATTTTCTTCACCCGTTTGGCGGCACGCTCACTCAGTGTAATCACTTTCGGTATTTCATAAGTTTGGTTCATTTTTCTCACCAATATCTGCCCCTAAAACATGTTTAGGGCGACACGCGCCTCATCCGACATGCGGCTCGGATCCCACGGCGGGTCGAACGTCATATTTACCATAACATCCCCCACCCCGTCCACCGAGCGCACCGCATCTTGAACCCAGACAGGCATATATTCAGCCACCGGACACCCGGGCGCGGTCAGCGTCATGTCAACCGTAACATCGCGCGTGTCAGAAACATCAACGCGGTAAATCAACCCCAATTCATAAACATCGACCGGAATTTCCGGGTCATAGACGCTTTTAATCGCACCGATAATATCGTCGGTCAGTGCCGCCATTTCCGGCGACAAGTCTGCCATGGCGACCGGCTCATTTTCTTGCGGTGCGGGCATATCACTTTTAACATCCATTTTCATCACTCGAAAAACTTTATTGCTTTTACCAGAGATTGCTCCAACGCGTCCACCTCTTCTAAACGATTATAAAATGCAAATGACGCCCGCGCCGTGGACGACACCTTAAATCTTTCCATCAGTGGCTGGGCGCAATGATGCCCGGCGCGTATTGCTACACCCGACCTGTCCATCACCATGGCTAAATCATGCGGGTGAATGGCGTCAACCGAAAAGCAAACAATCGCCCCCTTCTCTTGGGTATCACCGAAAATGCGCACACGATTGATACTGCCGATTTTCTGCATGGCGGCATCGCGTAAGGACTTTTCATGTGCGCTTATCGCTTCAAAACCTATCGCCGTCATATAATCAAGCGCCGCAGCCAGCCCCACCGCTTCAATGATAGGCGGCGTTCCGGCTTCAAACCGGTGCGGGGCGTCGCCATAAGTAACAGCGTCTTTGGCGACCTCGCGTATCATTTCGCCACCGCCGCGAAACGGGCGCATTGCCGCCAGATGCTCAGCCTTGCCATATAAAACGCCAATACCGGTCGGGCCATAGAGCTTGTGACCGGAAAACACATAAAAATCGACATCCAACGCCTGCACATCAACCGGCATATGCACCGCCGCCTGACAGCCATCCAGCAGCACCGGCACACCTGCCGCATGTGCCAATTCAACAATATGCTTGGCATTATTTATGCTGCCGAGCGCATTCGACATTTGCGTCATTGCCACCATTTTTGTGCGCTCAGTGAAGGCCGCATGATAGGCCGCCATATCCAGCGTGCCATCATCTTTCACCGGCACCCATTTCAGCACCGCGCCATGCCGCTCGCGCATAAAGTGCCACGGCACAATGTTTGAATGATGCTCCATTTCCGACACGATAATTTCATCACCCGCCTCAATGCGCGGTTCCAAAAAACTATATGCCACCAGATTTATCGCATCGGTCGCCCCGCCAGTGAAAATGACCTGCGTGTCGCTCGGCGCATTGATGAAAGCCCGCACGGTTTCACGCGCCGCCTCAAAAGCCTCGGTCGCCTTATTTGACAAATAGTGCAACCCACGATGCACATTGGCATAATCATGCGTGGCAAATTGCGCCATCGTGTCAATCACCTGACGCGGCTTTTGCGCCGAGGCGGCATTGTCCAGATACACAAGCGGGTGGCCATGCACTTGCTGAGCGAGAGCCGGAAAATCACCGCGGATTTTTTCAACGTCAAAACTCATGCCGCCTCCACAAGCCGCCGCACAGCCTCATTCAAATGGTCGCGCAAAACATCCGTCACATCACCCTCCTCAAGCAGGACAAGTATTTGCTCCATAAACCCTGCTATCAACAGACGCCGCGCTTCGACCTCTCCAATGCCTCGCGCGCGCAGAAAAAACAACGCATCAGCATCCAGCTCGCCAATCGCTGTGCCATGTGCGCAGACAACATCATCGGCATAAATTTCAAGCTCCGGCTTGGCGTCCATTTCGGCCCCATCCGACAGCATTATGGCGCGCGCCTGCATTTGCCCATCAATATGTTGCGCATCACGCGCCACCACAATCTTGCCCTGAAACACCCCACGCGCCGCCCCATCCAGCACATAAAACCCCTTGGTTTCGCTTGTCGTATCGGCGACGCAATGCTCAATCTGTGCCGTGATATCGGCATGATTATTGCCGCGCCCCAGCACCGCACCATAAAGCCCGACATGCGCCCCGCGACCGGTCAGCGCGACCGACATTTCATGCCGCGCCAATGCACCGCCAGTGATAAGCGCAACATGCGTCAGGCGACTGTCTTCAGCCAACACCACCCGCGTCAGACCAATCTGGCGACCGGTCGTTTGTATCACCACTAAAGTCAATGCGGCGTCCCGCGCCAATTCAATATCGCGCACCAGATTGGCATAGGCCGCATCGGTGCTGACAATCAACGTGGCGCACACACCCGCAGCCAATTTAATATGATGGTGCAAATCCAAATCATCGCCATTTTGCATGAGGTGGATTGGCCGCGCCGGTGTCGTATCAATATCCAGCACCCCACCATCATCGGCGAGCGTCGCCAGCCGCGCCACATCCGGCGGCACACCGTCAACAAATATAGATTTTGTGTCTTTGGCCAACAGGCGTGTCAAATCCGTATAGTGCCAGTTTTCCGCCTGAGCCGCCTGAGCCGCCTGAGGCATCTGTGGCGTCTGTAAGTTTTTAACAGCACGTGCAAAATGCTCAGGCACCTCACCCATGGGCTGCCTCGCCGGTCTGATAATCGCCATAACCGGATTTTTCCAATTCCTGCGCCAATGTCGCCCCGCCAGAGCGCACAATGCGCCCATCGGCCATCACATGCACCACATCCGGCTTGATGAACTCAAGCAAGCGTTGATAATGCGTTATCACCAGCATGGCGCGGTCGGGTGTGCGCAACGCATTCACCCCCTCGGCGACAATTTTCAACGCATCAATATCCAACCCGCTATCGGTCTCGTCGAGAATCGCCAGTTTCGGTTCCAGCATGGACAGTTGCAAAATCTCATTGCGTTTTTTTTCGCCGCCGGAAAAGCCGACATTCAATTCGCGTTTTAGCATATCGTCATTCATGCCCAACGCCTTTGATTTCTCACGCACCAGTCGCAAAAAACCTGCCGCGTCAATTTCATCTTCGCCACGCCCGCGCCGCACCGCATTCACTGCGGTTTTCAAAAAGGTCATATTGGTGACGCCGGGAATTTCCAACGGATATTGAAAAGCCACGAACAGACCGGCATGGGCGCGCACTTCCGGCGGCATATCTGCTATATCAACGCCGTCAAACGCCATTGTGCCGCCCGTCACCTGACAATCCGGCTTGCCCGCCAGCGTATAGGACAGGGTCGATTTACCCGACCCGTTCGGCCCCATAATGGCATGCACCTCGCCGGGCTTGATGGTCAAATCCAGCCCGCGCAGAATCTCCGTATCCCCCACACAGACTTTCAGCCCTGAAACCTCCAGCAATGGTTTCATCCGACGCTTCCTTCCAACGAAATGCCGACCAGCTGTTGCGCTTCAACGGCAAATTCCATCGGCAAATTTTGCAAGACTTCGCGGCAAAACCCGTTGACAATCAGTGCCACCGCCTCTTCCGCATCTAGCCCGCGCTGTTGACAGAAAAACATTTGCGCATCATTGATTTTTGATGTTGTTGCTTCATGCTCCAGCACGGCTGACAGATTTTTGGCCTCAATATAAGGCACCGTATGGGCGGCGCATTTATCGCCAATCAGCAGGCTGTCGCATTGGGTGAAATTGCGGGCATTGGCAGCTTTAGGATGCACGCTCACCTGCCCGCGATAGCAATTCGACGACCGCCCCGCCGAAATGCCCTTCGAGATAATGCGGCTGGATGTATTGCGTCCCAAATGGATCATTTTCGTGCCGCTATCAACCTGTTGCCGATTATTGGCAATCGCGATCGAATAAAATTCACCGGCACTTTAATCGCCGCGCAAAATGCAGGATGGATATTTCCACGTCACCGCCGAGCCGGTTTCAACCTGCGTCCAGCTGATGCGCGCACGTGCCTCACGACAATCGCCGCGCTTGGTGACGAAATTATAAACCCCGCCCTTGCCCTCAGAATCGCCCGGATACCAATTCTGCACGGTCGAGTATTTTATCTCAGCGTCCTCCAGTGCCACCAATTCCACCACCGCGGCGTGTAATTGGTTTTCATCGCGCATGGGGGCGGTGCAGCCTTCCAGATAGCTAACATAAGCGCCTTTATCGACGACCACCAAGGTGCGTTCAAATTGGCCAGTATTGGCTTCGTTAATGCGAAAATAGGTTGAAAGCTCCATCGGACAATGCACGCCGGGCGGCACATATACAAAAGAACCATCCGAAAATACGGCAGAATTAAGCGCCGCAAAATAATTATCCGATTTCGGCACCACCGACCCCAGATATTTCTGCACCAATTCGGGATGCTCTTGCACGGCCTCCGAAAAGGAACAAAAAATAACCCCCGCCTTGGCCAGTTCTTCGCGGAATGTCGTGCCGAGCGAAACGCTGTCAAACACCACATCCACCGCCACTTTGCGCACACCAGCCAGCACTTCTTGTTCTTGCAAAGGAATACCGAGTTTCTCGTAGGTGCGCCGTAATTCGGGGTCAACCTCGTCAAGGCTTTTCGGCCCGTCCTCCATTGATTTCGGCGCCGCATAATAGCACAATGCCTGATAATCAATCTCATCGTAATCCACATGCGCCCATTTCGGTTCGTGCATGGTCTGCCAACGCTCAAACGCATCCAGCCGCCAGTCGAGCAACCATTGCGGCTCGTCCTTTTTGGCCGAGATAAAACGGATAATATCGCTATTCAGCCCGTTCGGTGCCTTGTCGGCAGTGATATCCGTCACAAACCCGTATTTATAACGTTCACCGCCAAACTTGCTGACGGCATCCACGGTTTCGCGTTCGATGCTGGATTTGGCTTCGCTCATTTTCACGCCACCGCCAGCCGCGCACGAGACGCGTGAACCAGCTTTTGCCATTCGCCAAGAAATCTGTCCGTATCCGCAGCCGTGCTTTGCCACCCAAGGCTGACGCGCAAAGCCGCCTTGGTATGCGGCGCGGCCACATCCATCGCCGCCAGCACATGGCTACGCGATACTTTACCACTGGAACACGCAGCACCTGCACTCACCGCCAGACCGGCCAAATCAAGTGCCATAATCTGCGTTTCCGCATCAAGCCCGGCCAGCGCAAAACAACTCGTATTCGGCAAGCGCGGCGACTGGGCGCCGAAAATTTCAACTTCCGACGCCACCGCCCGTAAATTCGTTTCAAAGCCATCGCGCTGCACCGCCAGAGCTTCCATATCTTCCGGATCGCTTACCCGGGCGGCGGCGGCAAATCCGGCAATGCCAGTAATGTTTTCGGTTCCGGCACGACGCCCTTTTTCCTGCCCTCCCCCTAGGATTATTGGCGGCACGACCACATCCGAGCGCGTCAGCAAAGCCCCAATGCCGCTCGGCCCGCCCAGCTTGTGGGCTGACACGCTGAGCGCATCGCACCCAAGCGCAACCATATCAACCGGTATTTTGCCTGCCGCCTGTACGCCATCGCAAAATAGCAAACTGCCATGCGCCCGCACCCGCGCCGCAATCTCAGCCACCGGCTGAATAATACCGGTCTCATTATTGGCCAGCATCACGCAAACCAGAGCCGGTGCGGGGTCTTCCAAGAGCTTGTCGAGTGAAATCAAATCCACAACACCATCGGCCGTCACCGGCAATGTTGCCACCGGCAAATCACTTTGTAATGCTGGTTCGCGCACACCACTATGCTCAATGGCACTGACGATTAAACGTTCAAGCGCACCATGTGGAGCCGTCCGCAAATTCAAAGCCAAATTGCACGCTTCGGTACCGCCGGAGGTAAAAATCACCGTCGCGTCAGCGCCACCGACCAATGCGGCAATATCGTCGCGGGCGGCGTCGACAAGTGCGTGCGCCGCACGGCCTTCCCCATGCACAGAAGAGGGGTTGCCCACACCCATCGCCGCCAGCATGGCCGCGCGTGCTTCGGGGCGTAGCGGTGCCGTGGCATTATAATCAAGGTAGGCGCGTTTCATTCATCACCTCCATGTGCCTTAAATCGGCCAGCAAAAACTGACCGGAAACCACATCAGCCAACGACACTGAATTCAAAAACGTATGAATATGCTGCCCTAGCCGGTCCCATAAATCATGTGTCAGGCAGCGCGTATGGTTGCTCAGACACCCCCCGGAAGCCTGACAGCGTGTCACATCCACCGGCTCATCAACAGCGACAATCACATCGCCAATGCGGGTTTTTTCCGGCGTATCAACCAGCACATAACCACCATGTGCGCCGCGGCGGCTTTCAACCAACCCGGTACGGCGCAAATCGCCAAAAATTTGCTCCAAATAAGCCAATGAAATTTCCTGTCGCACACTGATTTCCGACAATGCAAAAGGCCCATGCTCACCGACCTGCATTTGCTGGGCAATATCAGCCATCGCCATTACGGCATAGCGTCCACGGGTTGAGATTTTCATAAAGCTCTGATTTCCATATCGTTTTACGAAAGAACTTGCATTTTGCAAGGCCAATTCGCTAAGACATTCCCTTGGCTTAGGGATATAGCTATTCCGACTAAATTAGTCAAGATTAAACGGAGCGCAAAACACATGCCTGAAATTATCTTTAACGGCCCTGAAGGACGCCTTGAAGGGCGTTACAGACACAATAAAAAAGCCGGAACGCCGATTGCCCTTATTCTGCATCCATTGCCGCAACTTGGGGGCAATATGAACAATCCGGTCGCTTATCAACTCTATCATCAATTTGTTGACCGCAATTTCACCGTTTTACGATTCAACTTTCGTGGGGTTGGGCGTAGCCAAGGCAATTTTGACGAAGGTATCGGTGAATTATCGGATGCCGCCGCAGCTTTGGATTGGCTGCAGACATTATCAGTTGATGCCCGTCAGTGCTGGATTGCCGGTTACAGCTTTGGCGCCTGGATTGGTATGCAATTACTGATGCGGCGACCGGAAATTTCCGGCTTTATTTCTATCGCGCCACCGGCCAATTTTTACGATTTCAGTTTTCTTGCCCCCTGCCCCACTTCCGGCTTGATTGTGCATGGCAGTGCTGACCGCATTGTACCGAAAGACGATATTCTACGCATGGTTGAACGCCTGCACGAGCAAAAAGGCATCACCATTGATTATACCGACATCAAGGGTGCCAACCATTTTTTTGACAAGAATATGGACACTATGAACAAGATTGTCGGCACCTATCTTGACCAGCATATCACTGCAACAGACTAAAATTTAAAAAGCTGCCCGCCGCTTACCGGCTCGGCAACGCCGGTTGTGGTCGGCAGGCTGAGCGGCAACCCGCGCAGCGAACGCGCTGCCAGCCATGCAAAAGCCTGTGCTTCTAAAAAATCGCCGTGCCACCCCAATGCCTCGCACGCTATGACGTCGCCCGCGACAGCGGCCGACAGGCTTGCGACCATATGGCTGTTGTGACGTCCGCCACCGCACAAAACAATCTTCTGTGGCATGGCCACACATTGCGATAGACCCGCTACCAAACTCTGCACGCTAAAAGCCGTCAGTGTGGCAGCGCCATCGGGCAGCGATAGACCAGCGAGTGCCGTTATATCAAAGGTCAACCTATCCAAAGATTTCGGTGGCGGTGCCGTGAAATAGGAATGCGCCATCAATTTGGCCAGCGCGGCCTTATCAATCCGACCACGCGCCGCCAGCTTGCCGTCTTTGTCATAGGCCTGTTGGCTATGGCGGGCGACCCAGTCGTCCAACAAGGCATTGGCAGGACCACTATCAAAAGCAAGCATCTCGGCCCCACATATCCATGTAAGATTGGCAATCCCACCAAGATTGACCACCGCAACAGGCACCTCAGACGTTCCAATCAAAGCCGCATGAAAAAGCGGGGCCAAGGGGGCTCCCTGTCCACCGGCGGCCATATCGGCCAACCGAAATTGCCCAATAACAGACACACCAACAGCCCGCGCCAGTGCCGCCCCATCGCCAATCTGTAAGGTGAACCCTGCTTCAGGGCGATGGCAAATGGTCTGGCCGTGAAACCCGATAATATCAGGGGTCAAACTGTTTGCCGCCAGAAACCCTGCCACGGCCTCAATATGTGCCTGTGTCACCAGTGCCTCGGCTTGCAAAAGCGAGGCTGACCAATCTGCACGTCTGCGCAATTTAGACGTTGGGCAATCAGCTAACTGCGTCAGCACCGCACGTAATTTTTGGCGCGTCGCTTCTTTATAGGGGACACAATCGGCAATCCCGGTCTCAATATGCTCTTCGCCATTCGTGGCCAACATCGCAAGGTCAATGCCGTCCAGCGACGTGCCGCTCATCAACCCCAATATCTGTTTGACCTCTGCCATATGCGCTCTGCCTCTACCTTAAGCCTTGACCTCGATTGGTGCTTAACTTAACAGTTTGCCATTATGACGGGATTCCAATCAGAATTTTTGAAAACCTTATCAGCGCGTGGGTTTATTTCCCAATGCACCGACCAAACTGGCCTTGATGCCGCCCTTAAGGGCGGCATTGTCACCGGCTACATCTGTTATGATTGCACCGCGCCATCACTTCATGTCGGCAATTTGATTTCAATCCTCATGCTCCGCCACCTGCAAAAAACCGGACACCGCCCGATTGTGGTGATTGGCGGCGGCACCACCAAAGTCGGTGACCCATCCGGTAAAGACGAAAGCCGTCAAATACTGACGCAACAACAAATCGCCGCGAATAAAAAAACCATTCAAGCAAATTTTGAACGGTTTTTAACCTTTGGGGACGGTCCGAGCGATGCCCTTTTGATTGATAATGATGAATGGCTATCGGCGCTGAACTATATTGATTTCCTGCGTGATTATGGGCGGCATTTCTCGGTCAACCGCATGCTGGGTTTTGACAGCGTCAAGCTGCGCTTGGAGCGCGAGCAACCACTCAGCTTTATCGAATTCAATTATATGATTTTACAGGCCTATGATTTTCTGGAGCTTAATCGACGTTATGGCTGCACATTGCAAATGGGCGGCTCTGACCAATGGGGCAATATCGTCAACGGCATTGAACTGGCGCGACGCACCGACCAAGTCAATCTGTTCGGCGTGACCAGCCAACTCTTGACCACATCTGCGGGCACAAAAATGGGCAAAACGGCGCAGGGTGCCATCTGGCTGAACGAAGACATGCTGCCAGTTTATGACTACTGGCAATTCTGGCGGAATACGGCTGACGCCGATAGTGGTCGATTTTTGCGCCTTTTTACCGAATTGCCGACGGATGAAATTGCCCGATTGGAAACCCTGCAAGGGGCAGAATTGAATGAGGCCAAGAAAATTCTCGCCACCGAAGCCACCGCCATGTGCCATGGGCGCGCGGCGGCCGAAAAAGCCGCAAGCACCGCCCGCGAAACTTTTGAGCAAGCTGGCACCAGCACCAATTTACCGATGGTGGAAATTGACGCCACCGAACTCGGTGCAGGATTGGGTCTCCTTAACGCTTTCGTTGCTGCCGGACTTGCCGCCACCAATAGCGAAGCACGCCGCCTCATTCAGAGCGGCGGTGCCAAAGTGAATGACGCCACACAAACCGACACGACCGCCAACCTGTCCGAGGCTGACATCATCAACGGCACGATTAAACTTTCGGCAGGTAAAAAGCGTCATATCTTACTGAAACCACGCAGTTAGTCAGTTATTCACTCGTCTCTTTCAAGACCAATATCAAGTTCAAAAATCCGCCGCAATATACACGGCAAAAAAAGCGAAAACGGATTGCTGAAAATGGTCAGCTTGCCGTTGTTACCGACAATCTTATAGCCCAATCCGATGACACCTTCACCTTCGCGTCCTGCCAGGATTACCCCAAGAAGCGGTATATTACTTAAAAAACTGTTAACACTATAGGAAGGTGTAAGTGTACCGCCCATATCAAGCTCAGCCGTGTTGACGTCCAAATCTCCCCATAGGGTCAACCCGATGGACGAGCCGTTTATCTGACCGCTCTCTATTGTAAAAATAGAATTCTTCAGTTGGTAATCGAATTTCGCTTGGCGAAATTTAATGCCCTCTCCGGACAGCGTATTGGTGAGACCCTGAATGGAAAGAAGCGTTAGAAGCTGCGCCAAAATCGGAACCTCTTTCACGCGAAAGCCCAGCATGGTGAATTTACCAATACCCGACACCCCACCCTTTACATTCTCCTGATTGTCGAAAATCTCGCCAGTCGTCATTAGCTTGCCGCCGTAAACATGCTTGGCCAGTCCCAGCAAGCGGAATATATTACCGCCGTTTTTGCTCTGGAGTTTATATTTTCGTAAAAACAGCGCCGAACGCTCAAGCGACCCTTTAAGCTCGCTACCGTCTTTGAAACGCCCCTGTAAATCTATCTGCTCATAGCGCGTGTCTTTGCCATTGAACACCAGCCGGACATCGTTGAGTGTTTCATCATGGCTGCCCATAAGTTTTTTAATATCGGCCTTAATGGCATAGTCAGAGCCCAAGAAAGAGAAAGGATTGATACGCGACGTCGCCTCGCTCTCCAGAGTGTTATTGCCAACACTGAACACGCTACGCATGTCAAACTTATCGGCACTAACGCGCACTTGGCGCAGGCCATCTTTGGTTTTGACGGCCATGCGGAAATTTTTGGTATCACCCCATGTCAGCGGCGTTAGGGAAAATGACGTAATCAATGCACCATCCAGCACCAAACGGCCTTTAATCGGCGGCTTATTCTTGACCTTGACCCGGAAGTTGAACGTCTTGACGCGGCCTTCGCCATCATTGTCGATTCTGACCGTCATTCGCCCCGGTATACCCGGTGGTTTTTCGATATGTAACGGTACCGGAATGGCTTTAGCGGCGGTGATGTCGGCATCCACCCGAAAGCTGGTCGGTTGGTTAATCGGGCCATCCGCAATCAATGTGCCACTGATATGGCCGTCAAAACGCCGCCCAATCCATTCATGCTCAAGGCGCACCAAATCTTGCGGCACCAGCTTGCCTTTCACAATCAATCGCTGAGGATTGGTTTTGCGGGCAGCCTCCGTCAACGGCAATTCCCAGTCAAAGCCAACCGCCACATCATTGGCTTTCCCCTTACCGGTCAATTTCAACAGGCGATTATTAAGCCGTAAATTCCCTGCCGCTTGTTTGACTTCATAAGGCCCAAGTTTGCCGTTCACATCAACATTGCTGGCTTTGCCCGTTACCTTGTAAAGAACGCGCTTATCCACTGCCTCGGCACTGTTCAGTGGTAAGCTTAAATGCACTTTGCCAGTGCCGGTACCCAGAATTTTATTGAAATCAAACGCCACCCCCTGCAATAAATTAAGGGGTTCACCGCGCAGGAGATACATCATGCGGCGCATTTCTCCAATCGCCGTAAAATCAATTTCGGCACGAATACCCGGGGCGCGATAATCGGCCAAATAGAAGCGACCATTGACAAACCGACCCTTGCCGTCATCTGCACTGCCGAAGGGTGCCGGTAACGGCATAGACCCCCTTTTGCCAGTAACCACGAAACTTTTACCGCGTAAGACAAGGCGCCCCCGCGGCACATAAAGGCGCGGCCAAGCTTTGAGAACCCTCACTTTGGCATTGGCCAATTTCACATCCAGCAACAACGCATCTTCTGCCATTGGCTGTCCTGATTTTCGGTCCAGCAATTCGCGAAAACTTGTTGCCAATCGAAGACGTCCACCCAATAATCGACCACCGACGATATTTTGACGCACCCAGTTAAATGTTTGAGCTGCAATCGGTGTCGGCCAGAGGGCAGTCACATCACGTCGTGACATCGGGCTGAAGCGAACCTTCAAATCAAATGGCATGTCTTCAGAAAGAGAGACAAAGCCCGCCACCTTAAGCGGCCCGGCTTTATGACGCACGCGCAAATGTTCAAGCGACAATTTTGCCTGCGGCACATCATAATTCAGCTTTGCCGAAAAGCCGTCAGACTTAAACGGCCTGCGGAACAATTCAGGCAGACCGACATCAAACCGCTTACCGGACAACACCATATCGACAGATTGTAAATTGCCGTCCGGCGCCATGGCATAATGGATACCCCCCTGCCAGTCAGCCATCATGCCATCGGCCTTGATATGACCGCTTTTAAGTATCAGCTTGTGATTTGGAAAATCGGCAACGGCACCAAAGAAAAAACTGTCCACCTTCAATTTGCGTCCAAAGCTCATGAAATAGCCCGGCGCGGCTTTGACCTGAAAATTGCCGGTCATGGCATGTCCGCTTTCGTTTAAGTGTATTTTACCTGTTGCCAATATCGGTAGATGCACTTGTGCTAAAGCGGCAAAAACACTGCTGAAGTGAGCCAAGCGGCTGGGTATCAAATTTTCGAAACGAAGGGTCATCTCGCTCGCCGCGTCGGCGGTAAAAAATATTTGGCCGACAATTTTAGTCGCAGCACCATCAAACCGATAATTCAAGTCAAAAGATGAAATCAACCGCCCCGCATCATCGCGCTTTAGCAAAAAATGGGAATTGCTTGATGCACGTGCTTGACCATCGGGGGAACGAATATCAATTTGTCCAATCGAAATTTCCTGCACTGCAT
Source organism: uncultured Rhodobiaceae bacterium (assembly GCA_964416815.1). Classification (GTDB taxonomy): domain Bacteria; phylum Pseudomonadota; class Alphaproteobacteria; order RS24; family RS24; genus JBPCVS01. The sequence continues at coordinate 15,854 of CAYQFO010000007.1, forward strand.
TGAGCGCGTCTTGCGAAAACCCAACACCGCCCCCAGCACTGGAAGCCGAAGCAATCGGAACCGGTGCCGGTTGTATGATGGCACGGCTTGCCCTTATTTTCGACCAATACAGCCGACCGGCCCGCCAGAAAGAACCGCCATCCGGAATGAGTTGCAGATTTTCCAACGCCACTTGTACGCCGTCAAAATTGGCAAATGAGGCCTGCCGTATACTCAGATAGGGTAAAAAATGCTGCCGCGACCATTCCAGATAGGCACCTTTGGTTTCCAGCTGGGCCGGCGCAAAGCGTTCGCGCACAACCAATTCGGCCAGCCTTTCCACCGGCCAAAGCGGCACGGCAGAAATTTGCAGTGCCAGAACAAGTGCCATAAAAGCACCGACGACGCCCACCACTGACAGCATCAGCGTGCGAATAACATAACGAAGAGCAAGTAAAGGCAATAACGGCTCCTTTATACGGGGACGAACATCTACTATATGGCTTGAGTTCTAATCTATGGCACGCACATTTATCATTTTATGTATATATTATAAATTGAGTCTGGCCTCCTCATAGAGGCAACGATTAGACATTCAACGGGAAAGTGGAAACAATATGGCCAATACACTTGAAATCGGCAATGCCGCACCGGATTTCACCTTACCGGCCGATGGCAATCATACGCTCAGCCTATCAGATTATAGCGGCAAAAAGCTGGTGCTTTATTTCTATCCCAAAGACGACACGCCGGGATGCACGCGCCAAGCCATTGACTTTTCCAACCATCTGGACGATTTCGCCGCCCTGAATACGAAAATTGTTGGCGTCTCTGCCGACAGTATCGCCAAACACGATAAATTTAAAGCGAAGCACAATCTTTCGATACCCCTTTTGAGTGATGAAAATCAGCAAATGCTGAAAAAATATGGCGTCTGGGTCGAAAAAAACATGTACGGCCGCAAATATATGGGCATTGAACGAACAACATTTTTGGTTGATGAAAGCGGTATTATTCGGCATATATGGCGCAAGGTGAAAGTCAAAGGCCATATTGACGATGTGCGGGCCACTATCACGAGATAAAATTCTGGGTAAGGCGTTCTATTTCAAATAAATTAACTAATGAATCAAGGGCTTGCAAATTAATGCGAACTCTGACAAAAAGCGCTTTAGTCTCGACTCGAGGAGAATAGACAGTCATGAATCGGATTCGCCAATTTTTAAAAGTGGCTTTTGCTGACCGCCAAATTTACATTCGCAGTCGCGGCAATGTCACTTTTATACCATTGTCGTCGCACTCGCAGATGATTCTTGGCGTATTTTTTATTTTGCTCTCGGGCTGGGTGGCGCTGGCCAGCGTCAATACGATATTCCGCGCTCAATTGGCCGAGCAGCGCGAACGTGATTTGCGCGAAATGCAAATATCATATGAAACCGAACTGAGCCGCCTCCGCCTCGCCCATGATGATTTAAACGCCCAGCTTGTACTGACCCGCGATTGGTTCGGTGAAACCACCAATAAGCTGGAAAAACGTCATAATGAGTTAACCGATATTCTGGAGCGTCATGCTGATATTTCCGGTGCTTTGCGCGACATGCAAAAATCTTTCGCAACCATTGCCACACGTCGTAGAAGTTCAAGCCGCAAAACCAATCTTGTTGGTCGTTCGGGAAATTCAATTTACGCCTCACTGGAAAATCGCTCTGAGCGCACCGGCGCGATGAACCAACTCGTTCAACTGACAAAAATGAAAAGCGATGGCGACAACGCGACACCAGCGGTTGGTATGCCGCATTTGTCCGGTCATCTATTTCAGCGCGTCAGCACGTTGGGAAGCCGTCAGAGCGCGACGCTGGATGATTTGGAAAAAACGGTTGACCTGAAAGTTTCTGAATTTGAAAATCTGATTGCCGATACAAAAATTATCGAGACAGAAAGTTTTATGGCGCGAGTCCTGCCTGAAAGCGAACGCGCGATTGGCGGACCTTATATCCCATTGAAAGGCGTCACCAACCATCAAAACGCCCTCAACCGACAAATTTACCGTATTTCCAGCAATCTTGACCGTCTATCAGAGCTTAGCAAATCACTTGCCAATATCCCTTTGGCTTTGCCAATTCATAATTTCCAAATTACCAGTGGTTTCGGCCCACGTCTTGATCCGTTCAAAAAACGTGCCGCTTTTCATTCCGGTATTGATTTTGGTGCCGTCACCGGCACGCCGATACATGCGCCTCTGGCCGGCATTGTCACGCATGCCAATTATAAGGGGCCCTATGGGCTGGTTGTCGAAATTAACCATGGTAATGGTTTTCGCACACGTTTTGCTCATCTGGCCCGTGTGCACGTGAACAAGGGTCAACAAATTGAATTCCAGCAACATATTGGCGATGCGGGTAATAGTGGCCGGAGTACCGGCCCGCATCTGCATTATGAAATCTGGTATGATGGCCAAGTTCGCAATCCAGCCCCGTTCATTGCTTCGGGACGACAAGTTTTTAACGCTGCCAAAACCATTGGCAATCGCAAATCTAAATAGAGTGAAAGTCCCATGACGGAAATAAAACTCAGTTCAGCACCATCCATTCTCAGCAATGACATGCAAGTCACAGGACAGATTGTCTCTACTGGTGACATTCAAATTGAAGGTATGGTGACCGGTGATATACGTTCACAGGCCATTACCATTGGCGAAAAGGCTGTCATTAGCGGCGAAATCGCTGGTGACATGGTTACTGTTTATGGCACGGTTGACGGCACGATTCGGGCGCGCAGTGTTCATTTATGCGCCAGTTGTCAGGTCAAAGGCGATATTTACAATGAAGCACTGGCCATTGAAGCCGGTGCCAATTTCAATGGCACGGTGAAACGCGAAAAAGACCCGCTGGCACAAGCCGCCATCACCATCGCCGTTGAAGAAATGGAAGGCGACGGGCAACGTCTCCTCAGCTAGTCCAAATCCGGCGTATCGGTAATCGGTGTGCCGTTAACCCGTTGCGCCAATGCCGCTTCCATAAAATTATCTAGTGCGCCATCCAGCACCGCCGAAGGATTGCTGCTTTCTACACCAGTGCGTAAATCTTTGACCATTTGGTAAGGCTGTAGCACATAAGAACGAATTTGATGCCCCCAGCCAATATCGGTCTTCTGCTCGGCTTCGGCCATCACCGCTTCTTCGCGTTTTTGCAATTCCAACTCATATAGGCGGGCGCGCAACATTGCCCAAGCAGTGGCGCGGTTTTTGTGTTGCGACCGCTCGTTCTGACATTGCACAACGATAGTGCTCGGCAAATGGGTGATGCGCACCGCACTGTCCGTCGTGTTGACATGCTGGCCACCGGCACCACTGGCACGAAAAGTATCAATGCGAACATCGGTTTCCGATATATCCACTTCAATCGTGTCATCAACCACCGGATAACACCAAACACTGGCAAAACTCGTGTGGCGGCGCGCCTGACTGTCAAACGGCGAAATACGCACCAGACGATGCACACCACTTTCAGTTTTGCTCCAGCCATAGGCATTATGGCCTTTTACTTCGAGCGTCGCTGATTTGATACCGGCCTCTTCGCCATCGGTTTGCTCAATCAGGTTGACCTTATAGCCCTTGCTTTCTGCCCAGCGCATATACATACGGAGCAACATGTTCGCCCAATCTTGACTTTCCGTGCCACCGGCACCGGCATGCACTTCCAGAAAGGCATCATTGGCATCTGCCTCGCCTGACAGCAGGGTTTCCAATTCCATACGCTCGGCGTGGGCGACCAACGCCATCAATGCCGCCTCACTTTCAGCGACAATCTCGCCATCGCTTTCACTTTCAGCCAGTTCCAACATCTCAACATTGTCGGCCAAACCGGTTTCCAACATGCGGCAATTTTTTATCGCGTTTTCAAGCTGTGTGCGCTCGCGCATCATGGTTTGCGCTTTTTGCGGATGGCTCCATAAATCGGGGTCTTCGGCGGCCTTGTTTAATTGCTCAAGCCGCGCCGCTGCCGTATCCCAGTCAAAGATGCCTCCTGAGCAAATGCCAAGAAGCTTCAATGCGGTCTGCGATTTGTTGAATTTCTGCGCGCATAATGATGCCTTCCCTTCTGGCGGCGGACGCACTATCGGCTAGTAAAGCCCGCCCGTCCCGGTTCCTATCGTTTGTGTTTCATGCAAGACAGAACGCTCTTTGGCTTGATCGTTCACCCCGCCCGGCTCAGTCCCCGGCTTGAAAGATTCCAAAATCACCACTTCGTCACCGGGTTTCGCCAATTCGCCGGTCTTGGCGTTGATGCGCACCAAAGTAAGCCCGGGCGGAATTCGGAATGGCGGCGTCGTTTGACCTTTCAAAGCGTGCTGCATAAATTGCTTGAAAACCGGCAAGGCGACCCGACTGCCGGTCTCCCCCTCACCTAACGGTTTATTGTCGTCATGCCCAACATAAACACCGACAACCAAATCAGCCGAAAAGCCGACAAACCACGCATCTCGACTGTTATTCGTGGTTCCCGTTTTACCTGCCAATGTCTTGCCCAGACTTCTAACCCTTCCCCCCGTGCCGCGTTTCACCGCGCCTTCCAGCATGGAAACAATCTGATAGGAGGTTTGCGCCGACAATATTTCCTCGCGCTCATCAGCCAATTCAGGCGGTGCTTGGCCGGCCCATTTGTCTGCCACACAACCGGCACAATTACGCTTGTCGTGGCGTTGCAGTGTCGTGCCGAATCTATCCTGCACGCGGTCAATAAACACTGGCTGAATACGCTTGCCACCATTAACCAGCATGGCATACGCCGTGGTCAAGCGTAACAAGGTGGTCTCGCCTGCCCCCAATGACATGGCCAGCCCACGCCGCAAGGAACGGTTAATGTCAAACCGCCGCGCATATTCAGAAATAATCGGCATACCTATTTCCTGCGCCATACGAATGGTCATCAAATTACGACTCAATTCCATACCGAGACGCACAGTTGACAGTCCATAGAAACGGCGACTGTAATTTTCCGGCTTCCAAAATCCATGGTCATCCCCCTGGTCCATGACAAATGGCGCATCCAGAACAAGGGTGGTCGGGGTGAAGCCCTTATCCAAAGCGGCAGCATAAACAAAGGGCTTAAAAGCCGAACCCGGTTGACGGTTTGCTTGCGTGGCGCGGTTGAACTCACTGGTGCTGAAACTATAGCCACCAATCATGGCCAGAACCCGCCCATTATGCGGGTCCATGGCAACCAATGCGCCGTTAGCCTCAGGATATTGCTCCAGCGTATAATAATGTGCAGCAAGATTCGGGTCACGATCCGCACCGCGACGGGTTTTTATTTTACGGGCGCTAGGCGACACCCAAACAACATCGCCAACTGCCAGAACATCCTTTATTCGTTTGATTGGCGGCCCCAAAACCTTATCGTCCTTTTTCGTCGCCTCTTTCCTTGCGCGCGCCCATTCGACGGCTTCCAAATCCATTTTAGCGGTTTGTGTTTCATCAGCAAACTGGCCGGCACGCGTAAAATATGGGCGCAGACCTATTTTGGCCGCAGCTTTACCAACTTCCAATATAACCGCCAATCGCCACGGTGCGAGGTCTGAGGGAATATCAATTTCCGTTAGCTGTGTACCCCAGTCCGTCAAATCTTCCAGACGTGTCACCGGTCCACGAAACCCTTGCCGCCTATCATAGCTGCTCAACCCGTCGCGCAAAGCCTTTTTGGCGGTTTTCTGAAACCTTGTATTGACCGTGGTACGAATGGACAATCCACCACGATAAAGTTTTTCTTCACCAAAGCGGTCATAGATACGCCGTCGCACTTCCTCAATAAAATATTCCGCGGCGTAGCCCTCCAAATTCGAGGCACGGTCAACCACAACCAAATCCTCACCAAAGGCGGCTTCGGCTTCTTCCTCGGTGATATAGTTATTTTTCAGCATCCGCTCGATAACCCAATTGCGGCGGGCAATCGCATTGTCGCGACGTCGAAATGGATGATAATTATTCGGTGCCTTCGGCAATGCCGCCAGATAAGCGGCTTCGGCAAGGTTCAATTTGTCCAACGGCTTGTCAAAATAAATAAGCGATGCGGCGGCCACACCATAGGCACTCAACC
>CAYQFO010000008.1:0-19937 GCA_964416815.1 uncultured Rhodobiaceae bacterium
ATTTGAAGCCGCCCACTATCACGCTCTGATTGTGGAAAGCCTGCCGACAAGTTTGCAGGTGACGGCGCACAGCGCATTGGGCGAGATTATGGCGTTTGAACATATTACTGCGCCGATATTCGGCGTGCAGTTTCACCCTGAATCGGTGCTGACGCCGCAGGGTAGACGATTGATTGAAAATTTTCTGACCTTCACCGGCGCACCGCAACAGGAAGCCGCATGATTTGGCTGAATGGCGATATCGTGTCGCCAGAGGCCGCCATTGATGCCCGCGACCGAGGCCTGCTCTTGGGCGAGAGCCTGTTTGAAACCATTTTGGTAGAAAAGTCTCATCCCTATTTCTGGAAGCCACATATTGAACGGCTGAAAAAAGGCTGTGCCTTGCTGGGTTTCGACATGCCCTATAATGATGCCATGCTCGCTGCTGCCCGCGACCAGCTGGTCGCCCAAAACAAAAGTGACCAGCTGGTCGCCCAAAACAAAAGTGACCGGCTGGTCGCCCAGAACAAAAGTGACCGGCTCGCACTGCGCCTGAGCGTCACCGGCGGTGCCGGTGGGCGCGGTCTGGTGGCGTCAGAAACGGTTGCTTCAAACTGGATGATGCAAATATCACCCGCCCCCACCGCGCCAGATTTTCTGAACCTGCATATAAGCACCATCATAAGACAGGCCGACCATCCGCTCGCCGAGGTCAAAACCGGCAATTGCCTTGATACGATATTGGCGCGCCGCGCCGCGCTGGCCGCCGGTGCTGATGAGGCGATTTTGCTCAACCAATATGGCCGCATTGCCGGATGCGCGGCTGCTAATATCTATCTGATTGACGCCAAATCGGCTGGGCGGCAAGTGTTGACCCCGCCGGTCGCTGAGGGGGCTTTGCCCGGCATTATGCGTCAGCAATTATTGGTCGCCGACGCCGTGCGCGAAGCCCCCATCACACCGGATATGCTGATTGAGGCGCGTGGTCTCATGGTCAGTAATAGTTTGCTTGGCGTGGTCGGTGCCGCCTTGCACGCCCGAAGCACCAAAAAACAAGCCGCGCAGGCATGCGCGGGGGAACTCACCTTAGTGATACGCGAAACGGTTTAATCGCCTTTTGAGTCAATCACCTGTTTTCCGCGATACATGCCGCTTTTCAGGTCAATATGGTGCGGGCGGTGCAATTCGCCGCTATCGGGGTTCTCTATATAGGTCGGCGTGGTAAGGGCATCGGATGCGCGGCGCATACCGCGTTTCGAGCGCGTGATTTTTCGTTTTGGAACAGCCATGGGGTTATCTCCTATTGGTGGGGCTTATACGCCATCGTGTATGCGGCGTCAACGCGTCGCTGACACGCGCCATAATTTGCCGTTTTCGCCTTCCGACAGAATATATAAGGCACCATCGGCACCGGTGCGAATATCGCGCAGGCGGTCGCCGATTTCTTCAAACAGAATTTCCTGATTCTGGGCTTTGGTGCCGTTCATATCAACCCGCACGACATAATTGAACACCAGCGAAGTGGTAAAAATATCGCCATCCCATTGCGGAAATTGCGTCCCGCGATAAAGCGTCATACCGCTAGGCGCAATTGACGGCGTCCAGTGGAAGAGCGGCGGTGTCATCCCTTCATATTGCGTATAGGGGCTGATGCGCGCACCGGAATAGTCCAGCCCGAAAGTGGCTATCGGCCAACCATAATTTTTGCTTGGTTCAATCAAATTGAGTTCATCGCCGCCCCGCGGCCCATGCTCAATCTGAAACACAAGGCCGCTTTGCTTATCAAATATGATAGCTTGGGCGTTACGGTGTCCATAAGACCAAATTTCCGGTTGCGCCATCGGCCGGGCGACAAACGGATTGTCGGGGGGAACTTTACCATTATCGGTCACCCTGATGATGCTACCGAAATGATTGCCCAGATTTTGGGCTTCCTCACGATAATCAAAGCCCTCGCCGACATTTATAAGTAACGTTTTGTCAGCCAGAAAAGTCATGCGGGCGCCATAATGGGCGGCTGTGCCTTTGGCTGGTGCGGCTTCAAATACGGTTCGCACGTCTTCCAATGCGCTACCGTTGAAGCGTCCTCGAATAATGCGCACGGCATTGGCACTGCGCGTGCCGACAGCCAGCGACAAATAAACCAGTTGATTGGTTTGATAATCGGGATGCAGCACAATATCCATCAGCCCGCCCTGTCCGGCGTAAAGGCTGTCCGGCACGCCGCCAATCGGGGCTTCGACCAGCCGACCATTGCGGATAAGCCGCAATTTTCCGCTCAATTCGGTGACCAGCATATCGCCATCGGGCAAAATGGCCAGCCCCCACGGGCTGTCGAGATTTTCGACCAGCGTTTCAAGCTTATAACTGGTCGCCATTGCAGGTGTCACTGCCCACACGAGCATCAGCAGCATCACTTGTATGATTTTTTGCCCCATCAATCCCCCCTTTATACGCGTCGCCCAGCATACAGCCTTGATTGAAAAATAATCCCATCAATGCTTGCAAAACAAGATAAGATTCCCTTATACCTTGATACATAAAGAAAATGATAGGCTTAAAAATGATTTTTACCCGCCAAATAATTGTTAGCTTTCTTGTTGGATGGCTGATTTTGTCTTTTCTGGGCATTGCTGTCAGCACGCAATTTGTGCTGGCACAATTGACGGGTCTGGGGGTTGAAATACCTTTTGGCTTGCGCGTTTCCACCACACTGCACGATATGGGCAGTATGTTGCCATTATTCGGGAGTATTATGGGGCTGGGTTTTTTGATTGCTATGCCGGTCGCCACCTTGATTGCGCGTTGGGTTAAAATTCTGCCCGAACTGGTGTATGCGCTGGCCGGATTTGCCGCTGTGGCGGTGATTTTAATTTCCATGAAACTGGTTTTTCAACTGACCGCTATTGCCGCCGCGCGCGAGACGAGCGGCTTTATTGCCCTGTGCCTTGTCGGTGCTTTGGCTGGTTATGTGTATCAACAGCTCAGCAGGCGAATTGGCCGGGCGTCTGCACCACCGGCCACGCCGGAGACGGGACAAATGTCGGTTTAATTGGCCGCCTTATATTCCAAGCGACGCTTATGCAAAAGCGGCTCGGTATAGCCGCTCGGTTGGGCGCGTCCCTGAAACACCAAATCGCAAGCCGCCGCAAAGGCAATTGAGGTGTCAAAATTGGACGCCATGGGCGTATAGGTCGCATCATCACCATTTTGTTCATCGACCACGGCCGCCATACGCTGCATGGTTTGCATCACTTGCTCTTTGGTGCAAATGCCGTGGTGTAGCCAGTTGGCAATATGCTGGCTGGAAATGCGCAAAGTGGCACGGTCTTCCATCAGGCCGACATTGTGAATATCCGGCACTTTTGAGCAACCAACGCCATCATCAATCCAGCGCACCACATAGCCCAATATGCCTTGCGCATTATTGTCGAGTTCTTGGCGAATATCTTCCGGCGACCATTGCGGGTGACTTTCCACCGGCATGGTGAGAATTTTATCAAGCGATGCCCGCGAGCGCGATTTCAATTCATTCTGAACGGCCTCTACATTGACTTTGTGATAGTGGATGGCGTGTAGCGTCGCCGCCGTCGGCGATGGCGCCCACGCGCAGTCAGCACCGGCCTTGGGTTGGGTGATTTTCTGCTCCAGCATCGCCGCCATCAAATCTGGCATCGCCCACATGCCTTTGCCGATTTGCGCCCGCCCCTGCAAGCCGCAAGCCAAACCTATATCCACATTCCAATCCTCATAAGTCATCAGCCAGCCGGATGTTTTCATGTCAGCCTTGCGTATCATCGCCCCCATTTCCATTGAGGTGTGAATCTCGTCACCCGTGCGGTCAAGAAAACCGGTATTGATGAAAATGACCCGCGATTTGGCAGCACGAATACATTCTTTCAGATTGACCGTGGTGCGGCGTTCTTCATCCATAATACCCATTTTCAAAGTCAGTGCGGGCAGGGCGAGTGCCGCTTCCACGGCGGCAAACAAATCATTGGTAAAGGCGACTTCTTCGGGGCCGTGCATTTTCGGTTTTACAATATAGACCGAACCGGTTTGGCTGTTTTTGGCCGCCATATCGGTTTTGGCGAGATCGTGCTTGGCCAAGAGAGCGGTCATCAGCGCATCCATAATGCCTTCGGGGATTTCCGCACCCCGCGCATCCAAAATCGCCGGATTGGTCATTAAATGACCGACATTGCGCACCAGCATCAGCGACAGGCCGGGCAAAGTGAAACCCGTGCCGTCGAGTGCGGTAAACTCACGATTATCGGCCAGCTTGCGGGTTATGGTGCGCCCGGCCTTTTTCATTTTAACGGAAATATCGCGCCGCATCAGCCCCAGCAAATTGCGATAGGCTTCAACCTTATCCTCGGCGTCAACGGCAGCGATTGAATCTTCGCAATCCATAATTGTGGTGACGGCAGATTCCAGAAAAATATCAGCAATGTGCGCCGGGTCATTTTTACCGATAGTGTGCTTGGGGTCTATCCAGATTTCAGCATGCAGGTCGTTATTTTTCAAAAGCACAGCCTCTGGCGCGTCTGGCGCACCGCGATAGCCGATACATTTTTCAGCGTTTTTCAGTTTCGCTGTCCCAGCACCATGCGTGGCGACCAGTGCGCCATCGGCAATCGCATAGGCCGTGACATCGGCGTGCGATGCTCCGGCAAGTGGAAAAATTTCATCCAATAATGCTTTGGCGCGGCGGATAACTTCATCGCCGCGTGTCGGATTATAGCTGCCGACCGGTGCCAAATCGCCCTCTTGGGGAATAATATCCGTGCCATAAAACGCATCATACAAGCTGCCCCAACGCGCATTGGCAGCGTTCACGGCAAAGCGGGCATTTTTAACCGGTACCACTAATTGTGGTCCGGCAATCGCGGCAATCTCGGCATCAACATTGGCCGTATCAATGGAAAAATCCGACCCTTCCGGCACCAAATAGCCAATCGCTTCAAGAAATGCCTTATAGGCGGGCGCATCATGCGGCTGAGCTTTGCGTTCAATATGCCACTGATTGATTTGCTCTTGTAGCGCATCGCGTTTTTCCAGCAGGGCTTTGTTGGTGTCGCCATGGGCGTTCAACACCGCGGCGCAAGCCGCCCAGAAGTCTCCGGCCGAGACATCTATTCCCTTGGTCGCTTCACTGGCAACAAAATCGGCCAATTCTTTGGCAATTTGTAATCCGGCAATCGTCACACGTTGGGTCATTTTCCGTCTCCTGTCTGTGCGGGCATTTTATGCTGGTTTTGTGCCAAGCAAATTAGTAGGTTTTTACCCGTCTAACAAGGTTACGCGCCCACATGATTGGGGAGTTTATATGGCTAAATCAAATCAGCAGGCGGTTATCGAGCTTATTTCTGATCGGGCAAAAACTGTGCTTGATGTCGGCTGCGGCACTGGCGAATTGTCAAAAAAACTTAAAACAGCCAGTTATGATGTCGAAGGCCTATCGCCGGACATTAACCATAAAGAAAGCTATGGCGAAAAAATCGGGGCGCCGTTTCATCAATGTGTGTTTGAAGATTTTCAGCCAACCCGCCGCTATGACGCGATTATTATGAGCGAGTCGTGCCAATATCGTGCCAATATATTGCGCTGGACAAATTATTCGACAAATTAACCGATTGTCTAGCCGAGGGCGGCATGTGGATTGTTTCCGACTATTTCGTGCTGGAGACAGCGCAAGGTGTGATGGCCAAAAGTGGGCATAATTATGCACAATTTCAAGATTATGCACAATTTCAAGAGGGCTTTGCCCGCGGCGACTTCGTGTGCGAATTTGACCGCGATATAACCGACGAGACGCTCAAAACGCTGGAATTTGCCAAAGATGAAGATATTGTCAGGCGCGGCGCACTGGCACTAACGATGTTGAGGCAGCGTATCAACCAACGCAGCAAAATTTTGGCCGCGATTGTCAATGTCATTTTGTGGCTGGGGCGCAAGGAAATCCATAAATTGAACGACAGCCGTATTTTGATAGACGCGAAAGCCTTCGCCACCAATAAAACCTATCGGATAATGTGCTTTCGCCGTAGCTAGAGACTTTACCTAACAATTTTATGACGCTAGCCTGTTTCATAAATAAACAGGAGATTGTCATGAAACTGGATTTTGCGACCACATCAATGCTGGCACAAATGATGCTGAACGAAATGCCCCCAATGGAGTCATTGTCGGCGGCTGAAGCGCGCTTTGTGTTTTCTGAAATTTATAAAGGCATGCCGCCGGGGCCAGAGACGGTGCGCACCGAAGACATCACCATAGCGGTGGATGGCGGCGACATTCGCGGGCGTATTTTGCGCCCTGAAGTCACGCCGCAAGCGGTGATGGTTTATTACCATGGCGGCGGCTGGGTGATTGGCAATATCGATGATTATGAAGGCGTTGGGCGTCATCTTGCCGAGCGGTGCAAAGCGATTGTGGTGCTGGTGGACTATCGCAAAGCGCCGGAGCATAAATTTCCGATACCGGTGGACGATTGCACTGCCGCGCTTGCTTATGTGCGCGACAATATGGAGAAGATAGCCGGACAGGAATTGCCGCTAATTGTAGCGGGCGACAGTGCTGGTGGTAATCTGGCGGCGGTGATGGCGCAAAAAGCGGTGACTGAGAACGGGCCGAAGATTGATTTGCAAGTGCTTGTTTATCCGGTGACGGATGGTCGGATGAAAACCGCCAGTTTTAGCGATGCAGATTGCCAATTATTTTTAAGCGCACCAGTGATGACTTATTTTTGGGAGCATTATGCCAACAAGAAAGAGCGGCGGCATCCGGCGGCTTCGCCGATGCTGGCCAAGAGCGTGAAGGGTGTGGCCCCGGCGATTGTGCTGACGGCTGAGTTTGACATTTTGCACGATGAGGGCAAGGCCTATGCCGACAAGCTGGCCGATGCTGGTGTGCCGGTTTCTTACCGATGTTTTGAGCGCCAAATGCACGGCTTTTTTGCGATGCCGGATGTGTTGCCTGTCGGCAGCGAAGCGATGGATTGGGTGGCGCAGGAAATTGGTCGCCATATCACCCCTACCGAGACGGTTGATGCGGTGATTGTGGGTGCCGGATTTTCGGGTCTGTATCAGCTTTATAAATTGCGTGAGATGGGGATTACGGCGCGTGTGTTTGAGGCTGGCGATGATGTTGGCGGCACCTGGTATTGGAATCGTTATCCCGGCGCGCGCGTGGATATTGAAAGCATGGCTTATTCGTATTCCTTCTCCAAAGAGCTGGAGCAGGATTGGGTGTGGTCGGAAAAATATTCAGCGCAGCCGGAATTGCTGCGCTACGCCCAGCATGTTGCCGACCGGTTTGAATTGCGCCGTGACATCAGCTTCAATACGCGCGTTGAAAGCGCACATTATGATGAGGTTCACGCCGAATGGCTGGTGACCACCGAGCATGGCGCACGTGTGCGGGCGCGTTATTTGGTGATGGCGACGGGTGTGTTGTCGGCGGCCAAAGTGCCGGACATTAAGGGGCGCGATAGTTTCAAGGGCGCGACTTATACAACTGGCCTGTGGCCGCACGAGGGTGTTGATTTTACTGGCCAGCGTGTGGCGGTTATCGGCACCGGTTCGTCTGGTGTTCAGTCTATTCCGTTGATTGCCGAAGAGGCGGATGAAGTGGTTGTTTATCAGCGCACGGCGGCGTATTCAACGCCGGCCTTCAACCGCCCGTTGACCAATTCGGAAATTGACACGATGAAGGGCAATTATGATGGCTATCGCGCTGAGCAGCGGCTTTCTCCGACGGGCATTATCAACCCGCCGCCTCAGATGGAGCGGGCGATGGAGGTGGATGGTGCCGAGCGCAAACGTCGCTATAAAGAGGCTTGGGACGAAGGCCTGCTGACCGGTCTGTTTTCGACGTTCAGCGATTTGCTGGTCAATGAAGAGGCCAATGAAACGGCGGGGGAATTTGTCCGCGAGCATATCCGCGGCACGGTCAAAGACCCGCAAGTGGCGGAAGATTTAAGCCCGCGCGCTTACCCGTATGGCACCAAGCGGCCTTGTATCGACACGAATTATTACGAGACGTATAATCGGGATAATGTTTCGCTGGTTAATCTGCAACGCACACCGATTGAGGCGTTTACCGAGAAGGGGATTAAAACCGGCGATGGCGTGCAGGATTTTGACGCGATTGTATTTGCCACCGGCTTTGATGCGATGACCGGCGCACTGACGCGGATTGACATTCGCGGGCGCGACGGTATGCGACTGGTTGATGCATGGCATGATGGCCCGCGCAGTTATTTGGGTTTGGCCGTCCACGGATTTCCGAATTTGTTCACCATTACCGGCCCGTCCAGCCCGTCTGTGTTGAGCAATATGCTGGTGTCGATTGAGCAGCATGTGGATTGGATTGCCGCCTGCATTGGCTGGATGCGCGATAAAGGCAAAACCAGTATTGAGCCGAGGGCTGAGGCTGAGTTGGAATGGGCGGCACACACCGACCATCTGGCGCATCTGACGCTCTATCCGAAAGCCGCGAGTTGGTATATGGGAGCGAATGTGCCGGGCAAGCCGCGTATGTTTCTTGCCTATGTTGGGGGTGTTGGGACTTATCGTTTGATTTGCGACCAAATCGCCGCCACCGACTATCACGGCTTTGAAGCGGCTTAGTGGTTGTTAAAGCCGTTTGACATTGGCCACGTAAAAACGGAGAGGAGGCGAAGAAAAACCCAAGGGATGCTATATATGTCCAGATATGTCCAGTTGCGTTCCTAAACTTCAAACCCGAAATGAGTGATATGTCCATGCCATAGAACAGAAAATGGCGGACAGAGAGGGATTCGAACCCTCGAGACGCGTTAACGCCTACACGCTTTCCAAGCGTGCGCCTTCAGCCACTCGGCCACCTGTCCCACATTCAACCTCCGAACGCTTTTGCACAAGGCGCACTAAACCGCGTTTCACGCGGGTAAGTGCTTTTAGCGTCGACCACCTGTCCCACAGCTAACCGATTACCCCGAATAAAGGCCAAATTCAAGAGCCGCCCCGATTATGCCCTTTTTCGGAAAACGCGGGTTTTATCAATCGAGCGCGCACACGCTGCGCCAGTTGCGTGGGCAATATAGCCGACCTGCTTTTTGGTATTGGTAATATAATTCGCCACCCGCACCGATTTCAATTTCGGATTCAGCCCGCGCATCAACCGCTTATTATGGGTCGTGATGCCGGTCGGGCAGGTATTTTTGTCGCATTGCAACGCCTGAATGCAGCCCAGCGCAAACATCGGCCCGCGCGCCGAATTGACCGCCACCGCGCCCTCGGCCAACGCCCAAGCAATTCCGGCCGGCGTAATCAGCTTGCCCGAAGCGCACACCAATATGCGCTCGCGCAGACCATGCGCCGCCAACGTGTGCATCAATGTTGGCAAGGCGCTGTCCAACAACATGCCGACATGGTCCATCAGCGCCGCCGGAGCCGCACCCGTGCCGCCATCGGCACCGTCCAGCGTAATGAAACTCGGATAAATATCGTGTTTTTTGAAGACCTCGAACATATCGTCCAAATCTTCCGGGCGCCCCAAGACAAATTTAATACCGACCGGTTTGCCCGTGGCCTGTTTGACGCGGCCAATCAACGTGGCCAATTCATCGGCATTGTCGACATCTTCGCGGCGATTGGGCGACACGCTGTCCTCGCCTTTGGCGATACCGCGCGTTTTGGCAATCACCCGCGTGACCTTATTGCCCGGCAAAATACCGCCCTTGCCGGGCTTGGCACCTTGCGACAGCTTAATCTCAAACATGACGATTTGTGGGTTTTGTGCCAGCGCGGACAACTTGTCATAATCAAGTGCGCCGTTTTCATCGCGCACGCCATAATTGGCGGTGCCGATTTGAAACACCGTGTCGGCACCGCCCTTTTCATGATAGGGGCTAAACCCACCTTCGCCAGTATTATGCCAAGCACCGGCTATTTTGGCACCCCGCGACAGAGCATAAATCGCATTGGCCGACACCGAGCCATAAGACGTGCCGGAGATATTGAAATAACTTTCGGTGGTATAAGGATGCGCCATATCCGGCCCGAAAGTAATGGCGCGCACGTGCAACACATCTTCGGTTAGAGTCGGATAGAAACTATTGGCAAAGGAAATCGAACTGTTACCATGCAAATTATAGCTGGACCCGAAAGCCGTCACGCCGCCCTTATTGTCGGCCATATTATTCACATAATCGCGCTGAAAGCGATTAAACGGCAATTCCTCGCGGTCGGCGGCAAGGAAATAGCTACGAAAAAACACGCCCATATCTTTCAAGATATAACGCATATGGCCAAGCACCGGATAATTGCGGTGGATGGCATTACGCGTTTGCATCCGATCGCGGACATAAAGAATAATCAAAAACAACACCACCGTGCCAACCACAGTGATGAACAGCACCGCCATCAACAGCAAAATATCAATAACAAACGACATGAAGACCTCTTTTTATCTATCCGAAAGCATAAAAAATATGGTGTGGCAACACAAACAGCAATTTGACTCGCCACCATCCCTCACCTAGCCTGAAATACATCAAAAATATAAAAGGAGGCCCCCATGCGCATAAGACAGATTTGTCTGGTCGCCGAGCAGCTTGAACCGACGCTTGAGACGCTGGGCCATATATTGGGTGTGCCGGTGTTGTTTCGCGATCCCGATGTAGCTCATTTCGTGTTGGCCAATGGTCTGTTTTTGTCGGGCGGTGATTTCATTGAAGTGGTCAGCCCCCTGCCCGGGCAAAACGACACCGCCGCCGGACGCCATTTGGCGCGTCGAGGCGAGAGCTTCTATATGGTGATTTTTCAATGCGCCGATGCCGCACCCCTGACCCGAAAAATTGCCGAACAAGGTGTGCGTCCGGTCTGGACGCACGACGCAGATGGCCTACACGCCACGCATTTTCACCCGCGCGATTTCGGCGGCGCGATTGTCTCGGTCGACTCCATGGGAACCGACAACTGGCAAACGCCGGAAGCCTCGTGGTATTGGGCGCACTGGCCGGACGAGCATAATCTAAAAGCCGGAGAAACACCAAGCGGCGCACTGGCCGGGCTGACCTTCGTCGCCCCCGACCCCCAAGCATTGAGCCACCATTGGGCAACGCTTTTAGAACGCCCGCATGAAAATTTGCGCGTTGATTTTGACGGCGCAACCCTATGGTTTGAAACAGCCTCTACCGATGCGCCGCATGTCAGCCAGATTCACCTAAAACAGGGGTGTGAATCGACGGCTGATATTCTGGCGCGCGCCGCCGCACGCGGCCTGCTGGTGACAGACAATAAGGTGCGCTTTTGCGGCGTTGACTGGGTATTCGGCGCATAAGCGCAGGTTCAGTCATCCATTTTCAAAGCGGCGATAAAAGCGTCTTGCGGTATCTCCACTTTGCCGAATTGACGCATTTTTTTCTTACCCGCTTTTTGCCTGTCGAGCAGCTTGCGCTTGCGGCTGACATCGCCGCCATAGCATTTTGCCGTGACGTCTTTGCGCAGCGCGGCAATGGTTTCACGCGCAATGATTTTACCGCCCAGTGCCGCCTGAACCGGAATTTTGAAAAGATGGCGCGGAATTAAATCTTTCAGCCTTTCGCACATGGCACGACCTCGGGCCTCGGCGCGGGCGCGATGCACAATGGTCGATAGCGCATCAACCGGCTCACCATTCACCAAAATCGACATTTTCACCAGTTCACCGGCGCGATAATCAGCCAGCATATAGTCAAAACTGGCATAGCCGCGGGTTACCGATTTCAACCGGTCGTAAAAATCAAACACCACTTCGTTCAATGGCAATTCATATTCCAGCATGGCGCGGCTACCGGCATAGCCCAGATTTACCTGCCGCCCGCGACGGTCTTCGCACAGTTTCAGCACCGCCCCCATATGCTCATCCGGCACCAATATCGAGGCCTTAATCCACGGCTCTTCAATATGCTCAATTTTCACCACATCGGGCATATCGGCGGGGTTGTGCAATTCCAGCCTCTCGCCATCGCTCATATGCAAATGATAAACCACAGATGGCGCGGTGGTAATCAGGTCAATATCAAATTCGCGCTCAATGCGCTCGCGGATAATCTCCAAATGCAGCAGCCCCAAAAAACCGCACCGGAAACCAAATCCCAGCGCGGCAGAGCTTTCCATTTCATAATTAAAACTCGCATCATTCAGACGCAACCTGCCCATGGCCTCGCGCAAATCTTCAAATTGGCTGGAATCGGTCGCAAACAGCCCGCAAAACACCACTGGCTGAGCCGGCTTAAAACCGGCCAAGGGCGTCGCGCAAGGCTGGCGGTCTTGGGTTATCGTATCGCCGACACGCGTATCGGCCACCTCTTTTATGGCGGCGGTGAAATAGCCAATCTCGCCCGGCCCCAAGGCCTCCACCATATCGCGCTTGGGACGAAACACCCCGACTTGGTCAACCAAATGCGCCGCACCGGTGGACATCATGCGGATTTTTTGACCCTTTTTCAGCGCACCGTCAATCACCCGCACCAGCACCACCACACCCAAATAGGCATCATACCGGCTATCCACCAGCATCGCTTTTAAGGGCGCATCGGGGTTGCCTGCGGGCGGCGGTAATTTGGTGACAATCGCCTCCAGCACAGCGTTGATATTGCGGCCGGTTTTGGCCGAAATCATCACCGCGTCAGACGCATCCAGCCCAATCACATCTTCAATTTGCGCCTGCACGCGCTGCGGCTCGGCGGCGGGCAGGTCAATTTTATTCAGCACCGGCACAATCTCATGGTTCACCTCAATCGCCTGATAGACATTGGCCAAAGTTTGCGCCTCCACACCTTGCGAGGCATCCACCACCAGCAATGCGCCTTCACACGCCGCCAGCGAGCGGCTTACCTCATAGGCAAAATCAACATGGCCGGGCGTGTCAATCAGATTGAGTTGATAGCTGACGCCGTCCGCGCCCGTATAATCAAGCCGCACGGTCTGCGCTTTGATGGTGATGCCGCGCTCGCGTTCCAGCTCCATATCATCCAAGACTTGCTCTTGCATTTCGCGTTCACTCAACCCGCCTGTTAGCTGAATCAGCCGGTCGGCCAGCGTTGATTTGCCATGGTCAATATGGGCGATAATCGCAAAATTGCGGATGTGAGACGGCGCGTGCATGAGGCTGATATAGCAAAACCCTAGCCCCACGCCAATGCGTCAAATTCAGCATTGCGCCGAATAAAATTCGCCATAAGTGGCACGGCAAATATATAACGCCCATGGCGATTTCTATAAACCAGTCCCTTTTCAATAAGATTGCCTAGAGCTTGCGTAACATGGCTACTACCAAATGATTTGATGGTTTCGCTTTGTTTTGAAGCTTCGACAATTTCTTGAACCGAAAACTCTTCATTGCCCGTTTCAAGGCAAGCAACGAGACGCATCAAATCGCGCTGTCGGTCGGTTGCTTTATCCCACCGTCCGGCAAAAAAATCCCTATCCAGTTTGGTAATAATCGGTGGCATTGGCACCGATGCGTCTATATTCTCCGTCCAGATATTGAAAATCTCCCGACAGATAAATTGCAGAAAATAAGGATAGCCGCCTGACGTATCGACAATAACATCAATCGAATTTTCGGTGAAACGAATCGGACAATCTCCTGCGTCCAACGGTTTAGCAACAGCCTCACGGCTGGCATCATGATCAAGTGATTTCAGTTCAATAATCTGAAACATGCGCTCGGCATAGGTGCGCGCCTCGACCAATTTGGGAAACAAGGTCGGCAGGCCGGTCAATACCAACAGCACGGGCAGGCCTTCTTTTTGCAGCGACTGAAACACTTCAAGCAAAGTAGAGAGCGGATATTCTCCTTTTGCAGAATTGTCGGATAGGTTTTGTGCTTCATCATAAGCAAATACCAGTCCACGCGGTAAATGCTGCTCCTGTCGCGACAAGACACCCCAAACAAGTTTCAAAACCGCCTTCAATTTATCAGTGACCAATCCGGGAGCCTCTTCATAAAATTGACGCAGAATGTCATATCCCAGCGTTTGCGGCACTTTTTCTTGCGGCTTACCAAATCCCATTTGCTGACGCAGTTCTTCACGGATAACAGCTTGCGACGTGACAACCGCTAAATCCGTCAAAATACGCAAAGCCATTTTGTCATTGGTCTGGCCACCGGATTCTTCAGACAAATCGGAACCGGCCCAACTCCAATTTGCATCCACAGCCAGTTTACGAAACTCTTCCAAAAGAACCGTTTTGCCGACACCACGCAAACCAGTCAGAACGACATTTTCAAGAACCGGTTGTTGTTGCAACAAAGTTTTGAATTCTTGCTCCTCCGTAGCACGACCGGCCAGATAAGGGGGTTCATGTCCGGCTCCCGGTCTGTATGGGTTTAGAAAATTTTGAACCATGATATTTATACCTGTTTAGCTCTTTCTATAAATTTATAATATCAACTAAATTCATAATGTAAACTAAATTTATAAAAAAATATAAATAGGTATAAATTTGAATTCGCTACCCTCTCAATTTCCCACCGGTGGCTTTTTCGACAGCAGCGGTGATTTTTAGCGCAACCGCGTCAATTTCAGCATCGGTGAATGTGGTATCCACTGGTTGCAAGCTCACTTCCAAGGCCAGCGATTTCATGCCCTCGGCAATGTTTTCGCCCTCATACAGGTCGAACACACGCACGGCGGCAATCAGCTTTTTGTCGGCCCCGCGCACCACCTTAACAACGTCATTGGCAGCCACATGACGCGGCATTTCAAACGCAAAATCGCGCCTGACGGGTTGCAAATTATGCAGCGCCAAGGCCGGTTTGGTGGCATCTGACGCTTTGCGCCCACGCACGCTTTCCGGCCAGACTTCAAACACCGCAATCGTCCCCGATAAGCCGAAATGTTTGGCCACAACAGGATGCAATTCACCAAAGGCCGCCATCAGTTCGCGCGGATTGCGCGCCAGCAAACCGGCACGACCCGGGTGGTAAACATCACTATCAGGCGGCAAAATTTGCAATGTGGATGGGTCAACCCCGCATATCGCAAGCGCGGCTTGCGCATCACCGCGCGCATCATACGCCGTCACCGCCTGTGGCGCACCCTGCCAGCGTCGTGGTTTTATATGCCCCACGCGCACACCGGCGACCGCCAAACGCTGCGCCCCCGGCGTCGCCGCCAAAAATTCATGACCCAATTCAAACAAGGCCACATCAGCAAAGCCCCTGTCAACATTGCGCGCTGCCGCCGCCAGCAGGCCCGGCAGCAAAGACGGGCGCATCACCGAAAGCTCGGCGGAAATCGGGTTTTCCAATTCCAGCCCGTCGGCCACGCCGAAAATTTCAGCCTCGGCCGCGCCAATAAATGACCATGTGACGGCTTCGACAAGCCCGCGCCCGGCCAGTGTGCGGCGTATCAGACCAGTGCGGCGTTGCGCGACACTTAAAACAGGGCGCGTGACATCATGGCGCTTGGGCAGGGGCGCGGCGGGCAAATTATCCAGCCCGTAAATGCGGGCGATTTCTTCCACTAAATCGGGTGCGCCCTGATTGTCAGTGGCAATATCGGGTCGCCAGCTTGGGACCGTGACTTTCCATTTTTTGCCTGTTTTTACCTGAAAGCCGAGCTTTTCTAATATGGCTTGTTTATCTTTGTCGGGCAGCAACAAGCCGCCCAGCGTTTCGACAAGCTGCGGGTCAAAGCTGATGGTGTTTTGAAGCGAGGGGACGCCCCCTGCCGTAACCCGCCCCTTTGGCGTGCCGCCGCAAATTTCGGTTATCATTTGCACCGCCAAATCCATAGCGCAATCAACGCCTTTCGGGTCAACGCCGCGCTCATAGCGATAGCGAGAATCGCTTTCAATACGATGCCGCCGCCCCGACAGAGCAATCGGCACTGGCTGAAACCAAGCGCATTCGACAAACACATTTTTGGTTGCCGCCGTGCTGCCACTGGCCAAACCACCCATCACACCACCCAGCCCAATCACGCCCTTTTCATCCCCAATCACGCAATCTTCGGGCGTCAATTTATAATCATTCCCATCCAACGCCGTGAAGCTTTCACTGGCTTTGGCCATGCGCGCACTCACCGTGCCGGTCAGCGTGTCGGCGTCATAAACATGCATGGGCTGGCCGCGGTCATAGGCAATATAATTCGTCACATCAACCAGCGCACTAATCGGCTTCAAACCAATACCGCGCAGACGCGCTTGCAACCATTCAGGGCTTTTCCCATTGGCCACGCCCTCAATCGTGCAACCAGTGAAATAGGGGCAAACCGCACCCGTCACTGCCACGCCGCGCCGCCCATCGCCTGCCACCAATACCGGAATTTTTTCCTGCTTCAATGTGCCAAGACCGGCGGCAGCCAAATCACGCGCAATGCCGCGCACACCAAGACAATCAGGCCGGTTCGGCGTGACAGCAATTTCTATCATCGGGTCATCCAACCGCAATGCTTGCGCCGCCGACATGCCCACGCGCATGTCATCACCGAGTTCGATAATGGTGTCATGGTCGTCCGACAAACCCAGCTCGGCGGCAGAGCACATCATGCCATCGCTTTCGACCCCGCGAATTTTGGCCTTTTTCAGCACCATGTCATTGGTCGGAATGACCGCACCGACCTCTGCCAATATGCCCTTCATCCCGATCCGCGCATTGGGCGCACCACACACCAGACGCTGCTGACCTCGCGCGGTTTTCACCGTGCAGACTTGCAGCCTGTCGGCATCGGGATGCGGCTCGGTAGCGATAATCTCGGCCACTGCAAAATTTTTAAGCCGCGCCGCCGCATCAACCACCTCTTCCACTTCCAGCCCGATAAGCGTCAGCTTTTCAACAATTTCGTCCAATGAAGCTTTGGTTTGCAAATGCTGTTTCAGCCAAGACAGGGTAAATTTCATCTACGCCCCCTATTGCCAGGTTAAATCGCTATTGGCCAAATCGTTATTTGAGAGACCGCCGCTCAGCCCCGGCACATTAAGCGGCACAAAGCCATAATGTTTGAGCCAGCGCAAATCGGCGTCAAAAAACGCCCGCAAATCCGGCATGCCATATTTCAGCATGGCCAATCGGTCAATGCCCATACCGAAAGCAAAGCCGCGATATTTATCGGCATCAATGCCGCAATGCTGCAACACGGCACGATGAACCATACCGCTACCGCCAACTTCCAGCCAGTCATCGCCTTCGCCGACGACAATACGACCGCCTGGGCGGCGGCACTGCATATCCACCTCCATGCTTGGCTCGGTGAACGGAAAATAGCTAGGGCGCAAGCGAACCGCGACTTGATAAACCACAAAAAAAGCCGCCAGAAACGTCTGCAATGTCCATTTCAAATGCCCCATATG
This sequence comes from uncultured Rhodobiaceae bacterium, assembly GCA_964416815.1. Taxonomy (GTDB): domain Bacteria; phylum Pseudomonadota; class Alphaproteobacteria; order RS24; family RS24; genus JBPCVS01. The sequence continues at coordinate 17,310 of CAYQFO010000008.1, forward strand.
CGTCGCTTCATCCACCACCAGCCCTTCAACTTGGTGAAACATGGGCGTGTGGGTCTGGTCGCTGTCGCAGCGATAAGTGCGCCCTGGGGCGATAAAGCGGAAGGGCGGACCCTCTGCTTGCTTCCCCCCTTGCTCCCCTTGCTTCCCTTGCCCTCCTTGCATTGTGCGTATTTGCACCGGACTGGTATGCGTGCGCAGCAAAAGCCGCTCGCCATCTTGATTAGGCTTGAAATAAAACGTGTCGTGCATTTGCCGTGCCGGATGCGCTTCGGGAATGTTCAGCGCGGTGAAATTATAATAATCGCTTTCAATATCCGGCCCTTCGGCCACACTAAAACCCATATCGGCAAAAACCGCCATCAGCTCTTCGCTCACCTGAGAGACCGGATGCAAACGCCCCGCCAGTAGCGGGTCACTCTCAAGCGGTAATGTCATATCATATTTTTCACGCGCCAGTTGCGCCGCCATAGCCTCGGTTTCCAATGCCCTTTTGCGTGTGGTAATCGCTTCGCCCACGCGGTCGCGCAACTGATTAAAAATCGGGCCATTGGTTTGTCGTTGGTCGGGGCTCATCGCGCCCAGTGTTTTCAACAAGGCCGAAATGGATCCTTTTTTGCCCAGCGCCGCCACGCGCACGTCTTCCAGTGCCGTCAAATCCGTGGCCGCCTCAATGCGGGCAATCAGTTCGGCTTCCAGTTTGTCGGTTTTGTTATTTGCGCTCATGAAGGTCTCCCAAACCGCCACCCTTTATAGGCTCTTTATAGGCCCTTTATAAGCCTGTTTGCCCGCCCGCAAAACCGGACGGCAAAATAATCCAGAAGATTAAAAAGGGCGTTAGCCCAGCGCGGCGCGCGCTTGTTTGACCAGCGTTTCAAAGGCCGTCGGCTCATGCACCGCTAAATCGGCCAGCACTTTGCGGTCAACTTCAATACCGGCACGGCTCAATCCGTTAATAAAGCGGCCATAAGTCAGGCCATGGGCGCGGCTGGCCGCATTGATGCGTTGAATCCATAAGCCCCGAAAATTGCGCTTACGCGCCCGCCGGTCGCGATAGGCATATTGCCCGGCTCTGACAACCGCTTGCTTGGCAACTTTAATGGTGTTTTTGCGTCGCCCATAATAGCCTTTGGCTTGGGTGAGAATTTTTTTGTGACGGGCGTGCGATGTCACACCGCGTTTGACACGTGACATGATATTTCTCCCTAACCGTTCGGCATATATTTTTTCACAATCCGCGCGTCTTGCCTCGATAGGATTGCCGTGCCGCGCTGATTGCGAATTTGTTTGTTGGAGCGTTTAATCATGCCGTGTCGCTTGCCAGCCTGACCAGCACGCACTTTTCCTGATGCGGTCAGCTTGAAGCGTTTTTTGGCACCACTTTTTGTCTTCATTTTGGGCATTTCGCGTTTCCTCTCGACAGGCTTCCGCCTTTCGGCACGCAAGTGGGCGTGTTATAAGCCATCTCAAACAAAATGCAAGCACCGGAGCGAGGCTTGGAACGAGAAATGAAACCACTCAACATTGCCCATCGCGGTGGGGCCGATTTATGGCCGGAAAATACACTGGAAGCTTTTGCCCGCGCCATAGAAACCGGCGCAGACGGGATTGAATTTGACCTACAACTGACGGCAGACGGGCATCTTGTTGTCCATCACGATACCCGCTTAAAACCCGATGCCACCCGCAAAAACGGTGTCTATTTGCGTAAGCCAACCCCGAAAATCAGTCAACTGACGCGCGCCGAGCTGGCTGACTATGATGTCGGGCGGCTTGACCCCGACAGCCCCTATGGCAAGCGCCGGAGCAAGCAAAGCCCGCTTGACGGCGCACGTATTCCCGACTTTGGCGAACTTTGCGCTTTGGTGCGCGACAAAGCACTTAAAACATCGTCCGATTTTCGTCTTTATGCCGAGCTTAAAACCGAAATGGACGACGACGCGGCCGCGGTGGCGCGTCTGGCGCAAGCCTTTATCAGCGACCTCAAACAATCCGGTCTGGTGCAACAAACCCATGTTATTTCTTTTGACTGGCGCGCAGTGACGCAAGTGCGTGCCGCCCTACCCAACATCGCCCATGCTTATACAACCCTGCCCTTTGCGACGACCGACCCGAGCCATATAAGTGCCGCCCACGACACGCCGAACAGCGAAGAGGCGCGCGCTCGCGCAGCCTCTGCCGCCGGCGCCCGATGGTGGGGCGGGCATGATTGGCGCGATTTTGAAGGCGCAACGCATGGCGAAAAAATCTTACGCGCCATTGCCGCCAGCACTGGACGCGGCTGGTTTGCCTATTGGCGCGATATAACGCCACAAAATATGGCCTTGGCACAGGAGCTGGGGTTGTCTGTATCAGCATGGACGGTTAATGAAACCAACGAAATGCAGGCACTGAAAGCGCAAGCCATTGCCGCCATTGTCACCGACCGACCAGACCGCATGTTCGCGCTCTAAAATCAATATTATCTTGGCGCCAGCACCATCGTCATCTGGCGGCCTTCCAGTTTCGGCACCGCTTCGATTTTGGCAATTTCTTCTACATCATCGCGCCCACGATTGAGAACCTCCATGCCGAGGTTTTGATGCACCATTTCGCGCCCGCGAAAGCGCATAGTCACGTTCACCTTGCCGC
>CAYQFO010000009.1:0-91 GCA_964416815.1 uncultured Rhodobiaceae bacterium
CTCGTCAGGCTCATAACCTGAAGGTCGTAGGTTCAAATCCTACCCCCGCAACCAATACGAAGCCCCCTTGTGGGGATTTTTTTATGGAGCA
>CAYQFO010000009.1:191-19631 GCA_964416815.1 uncultured Rhodobiaceae bacterium
CCTTCCCCCCTCTGGGCATCCTACCCCCGCAACCAATACGAAGCCCCCTTGTGGGGATTTTTTTATGGAGCAGCCCGTTCGCGGGGCAAAAGCTTCTCAAGCTTTTGCTTATCCCGCTCACCTCATCAGGCTCATAACCTGAAGGTCGTAGGTTCAGGGTATAAGCACTTGGCGAGCCTTGCGAGGTTTAGTGCGCCTTCCCCCCTCTGGGCATCCTACCCCCGCAACCAATACGAAGCCCCCTTGTGGGAGTTTTGCAGATATAACAGGCACGAAGGGAAAAAACATGAAAATCAATTTTCAAATTGAGCAAGAAGATTTGGATTGTGTTAAAAAACTTTTACGGGAAATGAAAACATGTTCGTTTGTTGTTGAACGCCATAAAAATTTGGAATCTCGGGAACCGGTTGAGAAAGAAGAATTTTGGAAAGAGATGGTTTGCACACGCCTCACTTCGCAGCAGAAATCGTCCCCCCAAAGCCCAATCACGCAATTCAGTGAAGAAAAGCCTTTTCTATTAAATTATGCCTTAATCACAAAAAAAAATGATATTAAATCATTCGTATCTAAAACCTTAACAGAATATAAGGGAATAAGGCACCAGAATAAAATCGGAGACGCGTTAGATTGCAATTATCATAGGTTAAATGAAAACTGCGGGTGGGATGAGATGCTTCGCAAAGTGAATAGTCTGATTGGAAAGGATGACCCAGTGGTTGAGCGCGAAGTGGCTGATTATGTACGGAGCAAACTAAAAGGCTTCGGTCCCAAACAATCGCGTAATTTGCTTCAATTCCTACGACTGACACGATACGGAATCCCACTCGACAGCCGCGTTACGAAATGGATGAATCGCAACCTTGATTTGCCTTTCCCATTGAATGCGGTAGTGTTATCGGATGCTGGCTATTATGAATTTGTATTGGGCATTATCCAAACTCTGTGCCGAAAATGTGATACATTTCCATGTATTCTTGATGCCTCAATTTTTGCGTCTTTCGATGTGAAAAAATGAAGAACTAGATGAAGTTTCGCATCCAGCACGAGGATTCAAGAATTGCCAGTTCGGACAGCCATGGCAATGACCCCCGCAATATCAAAGCCTCATTTATGAGGCGTATCCGCCCCGCTCAATTGGTAGGTTCCAGCTTGGCCGATGTGATGAACTGGCCGAAACGTTCGCACCAGACAATTAGTGCCGGATATTTGCCGACCGGCACACGCATCGGCACTGAAACGCGGAAATTGTCAAAACCGGTAATATCAGCGACCCGCACCGAGCGGCTTTTTATCGCCAGAAAATCGGCTTCGGTTTCGACATATTCGGGCGTCAGATAGAGCTTGTAATCGGGGCCCGGCGACACACGACCCTCCAGCGTGTAATAAATCTGGCCGTCTTCGCGTGACTCGTAAATTGTGCCTTCGCCCCAATGGGCGCCATCGCTGTCTTCAAGGTCACGGCGGAACACGCCTTGGCGTAGACCGGCATTGCGGGCGGCGCTCAGTTCGGCTTGGTCGGCCCCTTCCGAAGCAATAATAATCGGCAGGAAATAAACCCCCAACCCGAAACCCGGAATAAGACCCAGCAGGCCGCCAATAATAAGACCAATATAGAAAAAATGTGAGGTAAGCAGTTTTCGCATGAAGGTTCGCTTCCGTTTTTTAGGTTTGTTTTTCAAGTCGAATTTAATCGCAAAACGCGCCGATAACAAGCATAGTCAATCCGTGTTCTCCGCTAAATTCAACGGCGTTGTTTTTTGCCCCAGTGCTTGCACGGCATCAAACAGTATTTTTGTGTCGACCGTATTGTTACCGCTCAGCGTCTGTGATGCAATTGGCGGGCCGATTCGCACTTTATAAGTCTGGTCGCTCTTGTTCAGCGTTTCACGAAACAACATAATGTCGCGTAGTGTTTCATGCAGCATGTCGAAAAAATAATAGACGAAAGAATTATGGGCGGTGATATGCACGGGGATAATCGGTAGCCGATTCTTACGAGCCAGCAGCACCGCCGAGGTCATCCAGTCGCGCTCATAGGTTGTGAAGCCGCGCCGTCGGGCAATACGACCGGAGGGAAAAATAATGCCGATTTTCCGGTCAGCCACCGCCTGACGCACGAAAGTTATGGTATCGCGCGTTTTGGCGTGGCTACGGTGTTTTTCATGCCATTCTACCGGGGCAATCAGCGTGGCGAAATTGGGTAGCAGGCGGATAATGTCGAGATTGGCAAAAATATAAATGTCATCACGCCGCCGCCGCACCAGACTGTCCAATACAATGCCGTCGGCAATACCGGACGGGTGGTTGGCGACAATCATCGCTGGTCCGTCCGTCGGAATATGGTTCAACCCGCTACAGGCAATACGCGGGGTCAGCAACCTTGCGCCACGCCGCATCACTTCATCGGCAGGCAGATTTTCATATTCCCCATGCAGGCGTAGCGACGTTTGATGTTGCAGAAAGCTGTATATAAACGGGCGCACCAGACGCACAAGCCGCGTATTGCTTGTCATCCACGGTGCACGCTCCTCAATCATCTGATCCACAATATGGGTCACAAACGCCTCCCACGCCAATCAGCTCAAATTAAAGGCGATTCAGTCAAGCGACAAGCCGTCATCCAGCCCCCCATAAGCGCATGGCTGGACAAAATTATGAAAGATAGCTAATGTCGAAATCCCAAACGACGGGGCATTCATGTACAAGAGTTTTATGCGTTTTTTTCTGTTGATGGCAGTGGTTGGTGTTTCGGCATTCGGTGTGGCGCAGGCCGAGACTGGTCGTGAGGTCATGCAACGTGCTTACGAACAAGCCGATGTTTTTAAACAGTCAGAGGCGACCGTGCGTCTGTTGATTGTTGACGCCAAAAAACGCGAGCGTGAACGATTTTTCTCTCTGAAATCGAAAAGTGCGCCGAAGCTGAAACACAGTCTGGTGAAATTTTTCGAGCCACCAAATGTCAAAGGCGTCGGTCTGGCATCTAAAACCGACCGGCAAACAAATAAAAGAAGTCAATGGGTTTATTTCCCGTCGCTGAAAAGCATTAAACGATTGTCGACCAGCGAGCAAAATGACAGCTTTATGGGTTCCGATTTTTCATATGGCGATGTCGCCGGACGCCTTCTGGATGAGGATACGCACAAAGTCTTCAATCAGAATGACAAGTTTTATGTGGTTGAAAGCATACCCAAAAACGGCAATGATGCTTATTCAAAATATTATACAACAGTGGATAAGGCGACCAATATCGTCCGCAGTGTGACCTTTTATGACAAAAAGAGCGATAAGCTGAAAACGCTGTCCAACCGTAAGGTGGTTAGGGTGAAAGGTGAGTTGTTGGTCGCCTTGTCGGTGATGGCCAATCATAAAACCGAGGGGTCGTCCACCATGGAGCGTTCACGAATTGACGTCGATGTGGTGTTCGATGACAATGACCTTGGTCTCAAGGCCTTGAAAGCCGATTGATTTAATTGTTTGGAGATAAAGGGATGTTGCGCAAATTGAGAATTTCCCTAATGCTCATAGCCATATTGACGGTAGCACCCTTTGGGGCGGCCGACGCGCAAGATTTGCCGCCTGACGATTTGGGCGACTTTGAAGACGGCACGAACGTATCGGAAGAATCCGGTTCTTTTAGCAATTTGTCTCGCTATTTTGGTGTTACGCTCGGTGCCTCCAGCACTACGAGTGATGCGGTTGACATAACCAGACAGACTTTGACTATTGAGGTTAATTTACCGGCCAGCGATTCATTTAAGACCAAGCTTTCCTTCGATGTGGGCAATTTTGAAGGTACCCACAAACAAGAATTGCAACAAGCTTACCTGCCCGCATGGCAGAAATGTCAAGGTATTGACCGGACGAGTCGCGACTGGGAAGTCAATGCGTGTGATGCAGTTTTTGATGAAGCAACGGGTGCGTTTCTTCCGCTGGAAATCGAAATACCTGTAGACGAGAGCTACGCCGAAGCGAATGAAGCCTATATCCAGTATGAACCGACTGACTGGATGATTTTGCGTGTTGGGCGTCAACCCCTTGTGATTGGCCAATTTGATGTTTTTTCGCCCTTAATGTTTCTTTCGCCGATAAAAGCCACCGGAACCAAAATACGCGGTACACGCGCTGACCTTGCCGTATCGCAGGATGCTGTGAATGTAAGCCTTTTTCCGGTTTCGAACATTGAGGTGTCAGCCTATGCCGCACCGGGAATGCGCATTGACCCGGTGACCGAAAGCGAGAGAAGAACATGGGCGACCCAAGAGGATTATCGCTATAGCCCGGGCGAAGGCCAAAGTAACGCATTTCAGGATATTGACGACCATGCTTTGAATGTCGCGCGGCTGGTCTATTATGGCGACAGCGTAACTTTTGGCGTCACGGTGCTTGAAGGCGCAGATACCAATACGGAGCTGGTCCGCGTGGCCAAAATTATTCAAAAAGATTCAGAATATTTCCTCGCAGATGATGAAGGTGTCTTTTTCCCCGAGCTGAAGGCGACGGCAGTCGAATTTGCCTATCGGATGGCGCCGAAATGGAGTTTCATTCTTGAGCATGTCGCAATGGAAACACAGAGTAATTGGGATTTATTGCCGCGTGAAGAAGATGGTTATACCGAGCAACACTATCAGGAAATCATTAACAATGGCTTTCAGCAGGTCATTGATAAGCTCAATGGCAAAACAACTTATGACGTCAACCTGACAATTTCCAGTGCCGGTCTCGTCTATAAGGGCGACCGCTGGCTGGCCAATCTGCAATTGGCACAATTTTCCCTGCAAGGGGCAACGGTTTTGGAGGAAGACCTTTCCCAAAAACTTGATTTGGCAGTCAGAAGTGGAGAAGAACCGGAAGACTTTAATGATGTTGTCATACCCGTACTGGGTGGGGTGCGTCTTTTGGGTCAAGAAAAGCAAGGCTATGTTGGTTTCGGATTTGGCGTTTATAACGGCAATCTTGGTTTCGGCATTGCAGGCGGTTGGCGCTTCTTTGAGCGGCTTGAATTGGGGGCTTTTGCCGGTAGTGCGCTTGACGACAGTGCTGGCGGTAGTGGTGATTTACCCGAAAGGCAGGAATATACGACGCCTTCAAGCGATGGTAGTTTCAGTCTGGCTCTAAACTATCTGTTCTAAAGCGCGATGCTGCGGCGTTTAAGCGTCATATTGGGCGGCTTTGCCATCTGGCTGGCAATTTTTGTCGTCAGTGCGAACACGGCGCGTAACGTCAAATTTGATAATGATACGTGGCTGGCCGATGATAATCCCTATCAAATTGCGCGCGACATGTTGGCTGTTGAGTTCAATCAGGTTGAAACAACGACGCTTTTGTTTAAGGCCGAAGACCTTTTTACGGCCGATAATTTTGTCGAGGCAACACGCGTTGCCGACGACATAAAACAACTGAAGCATGTTGTTGATGTGCTGACGCCGTTTGAAGCCAGCCTGATTATGACCGATGCGGCGGGGTCGTTGGTTATCACCACTTACCGCGACGCTTTACAGAAGGGTCAAATAGTCAACATGGCCGCGTTGAAACGGCGTTTTATGCAAAGCGATTATATGGGGCGCCTGCTGTCGGAGGATGAACGGCTGGCGGCGTTCATCATTAAACATGACACGGCAGGCAGACTGGCGGCACGCAAGGCAGTGATGAAAGCAGTCAGGAGGCTGGCCGCTCAAAGCCCATTATTGGCCGATGCCGAAGAGGCCGGTGACGGCTTTATAAAATATACACTGGATCGGGTGACACAATCCGAACTAGGTCAAATTTTATCCATCGCCAGTATCGGTATTGGGCTGTTTTTGTTTTTCCTTTTTGGGCGTATTTGGAAGACGGTATTGGTTTTAGGCATTGGCGTTACCGCCGTTACAGCGGCGCTGGCGGTGATGGTGGGGTTGGGGCATTATCTCACCGTTATCGCACTGGCTTTGCCCGTCATGGTGTCGGTGATTGTGGTGGCTGATATGCTGCATATTGTCCGCTATTGGGATTATGCGGTTGAAAAAGCCCCGGTGGAAACCACGGTGCGCGATGTTCTCGTTGAAACTTTTAAGGCGGTTTGGTTGCCCTGCCTGACGACAAGCGTCACCAGTGCTGTCGGGTTCGGTGTGTTCTATTTTTCCGAATTGATTCCGCTGACCAATTTTGGCATTGACAGCTTTGTCGGCGTTTTAATGGGCTATGTCATTATGATGGGGGGCGGGTTTCTGGGCTTGTATATGGCAACGCCGAACGCCCTCATGCATCGCGCCGAAAAGAAAAATATTTCCCTTCTGGACCGTATCGCCGACAGCTTCTTGAAACTTAACTGGAAGTTGGTGGCGCAGGCGCGCCCGATAATTTTTGCGGCGACGATTTTATTGACTGTCATATCGGTCTCGGCTTTATGGGTGAATGCCAAATTCGAGTCCAATTTGCTGGATGTTTTCTTTCACGAGGACTCGGAAATCTATCAGGCTTTTACCAAGCTGGATGAAAATTTGGGTGGTTCGGGCGTCGTGTCGATTGTTTTCAATTCCGGTCAGGAAGATTATTTTCGTCAACATGCCCGATTCACCGATATTGTCGAATTGGAAAACCGGCTTGTCAAGCTTGACCGGATTAACAGTATCAAAAGTTATACCGGCCCGATTGGTGAAATCCATACATCGCTGATTGACGATGGCAGCCAATATCCGGCCAATGACGAACAGTTGGCGCAGGAACTCTTGTTCGCAGAATGGTCGCGGAGTGCCGAAAGCCGTGACGTGCTGGCTGACAGCGTAAACTTTACATTTGATGCCAAACATTTGTTGGCTTACACGCCAAATTTGAGTTCGACCAAGCTGGATGCGCTGGTCGAAAAAATTGACGCGGTCATCAAACAGGTCAATCCGCAAGCCTTACCGCCCCATATTTTCACCGGTTATTCGGTGTTTTTCAGTCGGCTCAGTGGTTATATTGTGAATACGCAGTTTGTCACCATTGTGCTGACTTTCTGCTTTATTTTCGTCATTTTGATTGTTGAATTTAATTTCCGCCTTGCCACAGCCGGTATGATTGCCTGCACATTGCCGGTTTTAAGCACGATGGGTATGATTGCCGCGTTGGATTACCCGTTTGATTTTGCCACAGTGGTGATTGCCAGTGTGACAATGGGGTTGAGCATTGACGACACGATTCATATTTTGCATCGCTATCAGTACCATTTGGTTGATGAGCAGAAAAACCGGCATCTGTCGTTGCGTCAGGCGCTGTTTATTCCCGGTCGCCCGATTGTGCAGTCAACCATTTTGTTTTGCTTTGGGGCCGGTGTTTTTTTCAGTTCGGAGTTGGTGATGTTGCAGCGTTTTGCCGGTTTTACCATGTTGGGTTTGGTGCTGGCTTTGCTGGGGGCGGTATTGCTTTTGCCATCTTTGCTGAAGCTCAATCTGTTCAATAAAAGTGCGCTATAGTCAGGGGCTTTACTTGTCGTGCGGTTTGATGATTTACTCTACTGAAAAGGGGATAAGCCATGAGCGATTTGAAACATTTTGCTCCCGATGCTGATGAGGGTGTGCTGCTGCAAACATTGAGCGAAGACGGTGCATTTGTGCTTGATGATGTTGTGGATACCGATTTTCTGGCGCAACTGCGCTCAGAAACCGACCCCTATATGGAAACGACCGATAATGGTGAGGATGATTTTGTTGGTCGCCAAACAACCCGCACGGGCGGTCTTATCAGCCGTTCGGCGCAATGCCGCGCATTGATAACGCATCCGTTTGTGTTGAAATTGGCGAATAAATTTCTGCACCCCTATTGCGAGCGCATTCAACTGCATTTGACGCAAATCATTCGCTTGCGCCCGGGGCAAGGCACGCAACCCATTCACCGTGACCGGTGGGCGTGGGGGACGCATTTGGCGCATTTACAGCCGCAATTCAATACGATTTGGGCGGTCACCGATTTCACCGCCGAAAATGGCGCGACAAATCTTGCGCCCGGCAGCGTTGACTGGCCGGATGATGTGAAGATTAAACCGGAACAGATTGTGCAAGCAGAAATGCGCGCCGGATCGGTATTTGTTTATAGCGGCTGCGTGTTTCATGGCGGCGGCGAAAATCGCTCCAGTAGCGACCGCATCGGCATCAATTTGACTTATACGCTGGGCTGGTTGCGGCAGGAGGAAAATCAATATCTGTCAACACCACCGGAGCTGGCCAAAACCTTTACGCCGGAATTGCAGGAACTGATGGGCTATGCGATGGGGCAATATGCACTGGGCTATTACACCCCCCCTGGTGCGCCCGGTGAGGCGCCGGATTTGGTGCCGCCGCAATATGCGTTGGGACACGAGACCAGCACCAATACAATAGGCGATGCCGGTGATTTGGAAGCGACAGCGCAAGCTGCCGGTCGGTCGCTATAATTCATCACACAAATTTGTCGAAAGGAAACATAAAATGGCGCAGGTTCATTCTGAAATAAAACATTCGGATGTATTGATTATCGGTGCTGGTATTTCCGGCATTTCTTCGGCACATCATTTGCGCGAGCGGTGTCCTGACAAGAGTTTTGAAATTCTTGAAGGGCGCAATGATATTGGCGGCACGTGGGATTTGTTTCGCTACCCCGGCATACGCTCGGACAGCGATATGTATACGCTGGGCTTTTCTTTTCGCCCGTGGCGCGACCCGCAGGCCATTGCCGATGCGCCGTCAATTATGAAATATCTGCGCGCCGCGGTCGATGATGATAATTTGGGCGGCAAAATCCATTTCGGTAAAAAAGTCACTGCTGCCCATTGGTCGTCGGTAGAAAATAAATGGACGCTGAGCGTGGCAGACTCATCCGGTGGTGCGCTCGAGCAACGCACATGCGATTTTCTGCATTTATGTTGCGGCTATTATAATTATGACCAAGGCTATCGGCCTGATTTTCCGGGCGAGGAAAATTTCAAAGGACAGTTTGTGCATCCGCAATTTTGGCCGGAAGATATTGATTATACAGGCAAAAAAGTGGTGGTTATCGGCTCGGGCGCCACCGCGGTGACGCTGGTGCCGGCCATGGCCGAAAAAGCCGCGCATGTCACCATGTTGCAACGGTCGCCGACATATATTGTGGCGCGTCCGTCTGAGGATGGGTTGGCCAATTTCCTCAATAAATATCTGCCGCCAAGAATGGCTTATAGCCTTACGCGCTGGCGCAATGTGATTATGGGGCGGTGGTTCTTTAGCTATTGTCGCCATTTTCCTGAACGCGCTAAAAAAATGATCTTAAAACTGGTGCAGGCAGAAGTGCCGGAAGGCTTTGATATCGAAAAGCATCTGACGCCTTCCTATAATCCATGGGAGCAACGTCTGTGTTTGGCACCCAATGGTGATTTTTTTGAAAGCCTACGCAGTGGCGCGTCAAGCATTGTGACCGACCATATTGACCGCTTCACCAAGAGCGGTATTAAGCTGAAATCGGGCGAAACGCTTGCCGCCGATATTGTCGTGACAGCCACCGGTCTTGACCTTAATTTCTTTGGCAATATGCAGGTGACGGTGGACAATAAACCCATTCGCGCCGGTGATATGGTGAACTATAAGGGCATGATGTTTTCTGGCGTACCGAATATGGCGTCTTCTTTCGGCTACACCAATGCGTCATGGACGCTGCGCTGCGACCTGACCTCGAAATATGTCTGCCGTATGTTGAATTTTATGCAGCGCAAAGGCTATCAGCGCGCCATGCCCACCATTGATGCAAGCGAGATAGCCGAAGTGCCACTGCTGGATTTTTCTTCCGGCTATATTACGCGCAAATATAAGGAATTGCCCAAACAGGGCAAACGCCCGCCTTGGCAAATGTATCAGAATTATATGAGCGATATTTTTGCCACCCGGTTTTCCAAATTGGCGGACGGCGCGGTTATTTTCTCGAAAAACTAGCGGTTTTGCGGATAGCCGCGCGTTTTCAAAGCCTCAAATTTGATGGCATTATTTTTGGCGGCAATCATTTTGATGCAAATCCTCTGAGATAATTGCTTTTCTATGGACTTTGGGGCAGGCTGTCGGCAAAGGGAGAGGGTCATGAAAAAGAAAAAGCTGATATGTGTTGCATTGATGGGTGCTGTGGGTCTGAGTCTGAGTCTGAGTATAAGCGCGGCTCTGGCGCAACCGCATAAGCGGCAAGCACTTTATGGCGAGACCCATGTGCATACCAGACTGTCTTTTGACGCTTATATTTTTGGCAATCGCAATGGGCCCGATGACGCCTATCGCTATGCCAAGGGTGCGACGATAAAACATCCGCTTGGCTTTGAGATGAAAATTAAAACCCCGCTCGATTTTCAGGCCGTCACCGACCACGCCATGTATTTGGGCATGGTGCCTGCTATGTTTGACGAAACCAGCTCGGTGGGGTTACATCGCGTATCAACCCTATTGCGCGAAGCCAAAAGTCCCGGCCAACGCCGCCGCGCTTTCGGTGCCATGATGCCCTATCTCGGCCAGCAGGTGGAAGATGATTTGCTGGATATGGATATTGTCCGTGACGCTTGGACCGAAATTAAACAATCTGCCGAGCGGCATAATCAACCGGGAAAATTCACCACTTTTATCGGCTATGAATATACCTCTTCGCAGGACAGATTTGAAAACCTGCACCGCAATGTGCTGTTTAAGGGACGGGCACCGAATGAACCCTATTCGCGGTTGATTTCCAAAAATCCGGAAAATCTATGGCGTTGGATGGACAGCCTGCGGGAGCGCGGCATGGACAGTCTTGCCATTCCGCACAATTCCAACGGCTCGGACGGCTTTATGTTTGCTGACACAACATATGATGGCAAACCGATAACAAAAGCCTATACGGCTCTGCGTATGCGCAATGAGCCGCTTGTTGAAATCACGCAAGTGAAAGGCACATCGGAAACGCATCCGCTTTTGTCGCCGAATGACGAGTTTGCCGCTTTTGAGATTATGCCCTATCAGATTGCGACGTGGAACCCCAGCCGTGAACATGGCTCTTACGTGCGTGATGCGTATTTGCGTGGACTGAAAATGCGCGCCGAAGGCAAGGGCAACCCGTATAAATTCGGCCTGATTGGTGCCACAGATACGCATGTTGGTGCCGGTGCTTTTGATGAAAGCAATTACTGGTCAAAAATCGGCATCGTCGACGGCGTCGGCTGGTTGCGCGGCTCGGTGCGGCTGTCATGGCTGCAAAGGTTGGGGGCGCAATGGTTTCGTATTCAGAGCATTATCGCGCATTACCGCACTCAACCAGCGGCGCGCACCGGCTTGGCACCAAGCAATCCGGCCCCCGGCTATTTGCACATGCAATGGTCAAGCTGGGGGGCATCGGGGCTGGCTGGTGTCTGGGCGGAGCGCAACACGCGCAAGTCAATTTTTGACGCCATGCGCCGTAAGGAAACTTTTGCCACCAGTGGGCCGCGCATGAAAGTACGCTTCTTCGCCGGATATAGGCTTGGTAAAAAAATGCTCAATGACCCGCAAATGGTGCGAAAAGCCTATGCGCGGGGCGTGTCCATGGGCAGTGATTTGCCGTCCCGAAAAGGCAGGACACCTGAATTTCTACTTTGGGCAATGCGCGATGCAACAAGCGCACCTCTTCAAAGACTGCAAATTGTTAAAGGCTGGCTGGATAAAAACGGCGCAATGCAAGAAGCGGTTTATGATGTTGCCTGCGCCGGTGGCGCGGCGGTTGACCCTGCCACCCATCGCTGCCCCGACAATAATGCCAAAGTCAATGTCAGCGATTGTAGCTATAGTGCAGATAGCGGTGCCGATGAGTTGAAGGCCTATTGGCGCGACCCGGATGCGGGTAAAGGCACGGCGGCGTTTTATTATGTGCGCGGGTTGGAAAACCCGACCTGTCGCTGGTCAACATGGGATGCCATTCGCGCCGGCACACCGCCCAATCCGACACTGGCAAGCACCATTCAAGAGCGCGTTTGGTCGTCGCCCATTTGGCTGGAAAACTAGTCGTCATATCATATATGAAGGCACTCCTGCGCGACCGGCTGGTCTGGTTTGTTCTGGGTGGATTGGTATTATTTGCCGCAGATGGGGTGCACCGCGCCGCGCGTGAACGCCTTATCGTCATTGATTTGCCATTGGTTGAAAAACTGGCCGCGCAATGGCAAGCGCAAACCAAAAGACAAGCCTCGCCGGAAGAAATTGACGCGCTGATTGAAGGTTATATTCGCGAAGAAATTCTGGTGCGCGAGGCTGAGCGTTGGGGGTTGGATGCGGATGATGTGATTATCCGCCGTCGGTTGGCGCAAAAAGTAGAATTTTTTCTCGGCGACAATAGCGCACCCACCACGCCGACAGAGGTGCAATTAAAAGGTTTTTATGAGCTCCATCAAGAGAGTTATCGAATACCGGAGACGGTGAGTTTTGAGCATGTTTTTAGTGGCGCGAAAAAACCGGATGCAAAATTACGCGAGGCTCTAAAAAAACAACCTCAGAATTGGCAAAATCTCGGCCAACCTTTCATGCTGAGCCGCGCTTATGCCAGTGAAAGCAAGAGCGATTTGGCACAACTTATGGGCGGTGATTTTGCCGAGAGTGTGTTTGGCATCAAAAGCCGCCACAAATGGGTCGGGCCGTTTCGTTCGGCCTATGGGTGGCACATGGTGCGGGTCAAAGCGCGTGAGGCCGCAACGCAACCGCCTTTCGCACAATTGGCTGAAAAACTGGCGCGCGATTGGCAGGAAGCCGAATTGCAAAAAACACGCGATGCGGCATGGCGCGATTTGCGGCGGCAATATCGGGTGGAGATATTACCGGTGGAGGTGGCGCAGTGAGGTGGCGCGTCGGCTTGTTATTGGGTTTGATTTTGGCGGCAACGCCACTTGCCGCTCATGAAGTGCGTCCCGGCTATATTGAAATCAATGAAACGGCGCGTAATCACTTTGCTGTTATTTGGAAACAGCCGGTGCGTGATGGTCGTCAATCTGTCGCCGGATTGGGATTGCGTCCGGTTTTTCCGCCGCATTGTGAAAGGCTGACCGACAGCCATATGACGCGCCGCCCCGGCGTGTTGATAGAGCAATTCAGCCTGCACTGTGCGGGGGGGCTGCAAGGGCATCCGATAGCAATAGCGGGCCTGCGCAAAACCATAACCGATGTGTTTGTGCGCCTAACAGTGCAGAGCGGTGAGACGTTGACGCTGCGCCTGACGGCGGACAATCCGGTGCAAAAAATACGCGGCGGTGGCACCGGTGTGAGTGCTTATTTCACGCTTGGGGTGACGCATTTATGGTTCGGCTATGACCATATTCTTTTCATATTGGGACTGGTTTTGCTGGTGGCGGATTGGCGGCTTTTGGTCGGGGTCGTCACCGCCTTCACTCTGGCGCATTCCATAACCTTGGCACTGGCCATGCTGGGCGGGGTTCGCCTGCCAAGCGTGCCGGTTGAGGCGGTGATTGCGCTCTCGATTTTATTTGTCGCGGTTGAACTGATTTTGCCGCTTGAACGGCGTTCGCCGATAGTGCGCGATTTTCCCCAAGCCGTGGCTTTTGCTTTTGGTCTTCTTCATGGTTTTGGTTTTGCTGGTGTGCTGGGCGATATCGGCTTGCCGCGCGAGGCCGCAGGCTGGGCGCTGGCACTGTTCAATCTGGGACTGGAGGCTGGTCAGCTCATGCTGGTCGCGGCCATAGTGACAGCGCGATATTTTATGTTGGGACGCTTCAAACCAATTCTGCAGGCGCAACCAATCCTCGCTGAGGCACCGATAGTGGCCATGGGTGCCTTATCGGTCTATTGGTTGATAGGCCGTAGCAGCCAAATTTTTGGCCTATAATTATTCGGCAGCTTGCTTGGTCACTTTCGGATCGTCAAAATCCGGCGTGCGTTTTTCCAATTCCGCCCGCACCGCTTCGCGCTGATTGGGGGTGCCGATAATGGTGTCTTGAATGGCACTTTCCAACAGCAAGGTGTCGGCGACAAACCGGTCGGCCGGTTCGTTGAACAAGCGCTTGGTGCCGCGCACCGCATCTGGATTGCGACCAGCAATTTCGTGCGCCAATACCATGGCGGCCGCCAAGGGGTCGTCATAAAGGCGGGTGATAAAGCCATATTCTTTGGCCGCATCGGCGTCAAAAATGCGCGCCGTCAAGGCCAGCTCTTTTACAATATCTTCACCGGCGACGCGGGTCATGACATGGGTTGTTCCCATATCCGGCACCAGTCCCCAACGCGCTTCCATGATTGAAAATTTTGTACCCGGGGCGGCATAGCGAATATCGGCACCCATAAAAATCTGGAACCCGCCGCCCAGCGCAAACCCGTGCGCTGCCGCAATCACCGGCACTTCGGCTTGGCGCCACGCAAAGGCTACCTGTTGCACCCGATTGGCCAGCCCATAGGTGCGCTCGGTCAGTTTCTGGCCACGTTTCTCCGATACATCGGCATCGTCGCCACCAGCCATGGCGGCGAAATTCGCGCTATCCAGACCGGCACAAAAAGCCCGCCCGTCGCCCGACATAACGGCCACACGAATAGACGGGTCAGATTTTAACATCTCACTGGCTTCAATCAGTGCGTTCATCATTTTTCCGTCCAGCGCGTTCATTTTATCGCCGCGAACAAGGCGGATATGGGCAATATGATTGTCAACGGTAAAATCAATACGCTCTTTCATGATTGTCCCCCTTGTTAACGGCCTCAAACTGACCGTGTGCGGATAAATTTTTCGTGGGCTTCACCATAGCCTGCGTGATTTTGTTTGTCAGGTATAAATTCCCCCTGTTGTCGATATGCCGCCGCCGCCGCTTCTTCGAGGTCAACAAACCGGCCATGCGCGTGAGCCGCCAGTAGCGCACTTGCAAAACTGCAATCAGTCTGTTCGGCGCGAGTCAGGCGGACGCTCAGCATATCAGCCAACATTTGGCACCAAAAGTCACTGACCGCCCCACCCCCCATTATATGCAGTCGGTCGGGTGTATGGTTGAGGCGCGTGGTCATGTCGTGCCATATTTCGGTCAAAGCATGGCCGACCCCTTCAAAACTGGCGCGTGCCATATCGCCACGCCCACTCGCGCGGCTCAGGCCGGAAAATTGCGCCGTCAAAGAAGGGTTCCATAAAGGCGCGCGTTCACCAGCCAGATAGGGATGAAACAAAACACCATTGGCATTGGGCGGCGCAGTGGCGGCAAGCTCAGCCAGTTGCGGGGCGCTCAACCCGCCGAGTAATGTGCGCCCCACCCAGTCAATGGCCTGCGTGCAGGCATTCATACCGGCGGCATGGTAGACCGCATCAGGCAGAATATGCGGATAAAGCGAAACCGGTGCTTGCGGTATTTTCTCGCTCCCCGAAAAAGACAGCACACCAGCACTGGCCAGTTTCAGACTTGCCGTTTGCGCCGCAAGCGGCGCACAGCACAAAAACTCAACCGATGTATCAATACTGCCCTGATAAACTGGCACATTGGCGGGCAGGCCGAATGTTTCCGCCGCTTGCGGCGTCACTTCTCCGGCCTGTGCGCTTGGGCTGATGAGTGTCGGCAAGGCCATGCGTGTCAAACCACTTTCGGCAAGCAGAGCCTCGCCCCAGTCTCCGGTTTTGAAATCGGCCAGCATACCACCGACAGCCTCGCCAAAATCGCTATTGTGGTCGTTTGTCAGCTGCGCCCGGAGCCAATCTTTGGCGAAATAAAATTTTTGGCACTGCGGTAAAATCTCCGGCTCATAATGTTGCAACCAGACAAGTTGCGCCAATGTCCATGTCGGATTGGGACGATTATAGGCCAATGGCTCAACCCGGCCTGCTTCTGCCAGTTGGCGGGCTTCTTTGTGGGCGCGTTGGTCGCTCCACATAATGGCCGGACGCAAGGGCGCAGCTTGCGCATCGCACAAAACGCCGATATGCGCACCGCCGCTCACGGCAATGCCCGCCAGAGCGTCAAAACCATGATTGGCGTTACCAATCTCGCCCAGCACTTGCTTCAGTGCAGCGCACCAATCGCTCGGATTTTGCTCGGCGTGACCAGAAGCCGGATGATGCGTTTTAAGCGGCGCGCTTGCTGCGGCCATCATACGTGCTTGCGCGTCAATCAACACCGCCTTCAGGCTACCGGCCGCCAAGTCAATACCGAGAAAAAACGTCATGCCTATCTATAACCCGCAGATTTGATTTGCCAGCCAAAATGTTTATGATGACTCACGAAAGGAAATGCTCTCATGATACGCTATCAAATAATTCCGGTAACGCAGTTCCAACAAAATTGCACCGTCTTCTGGAATGAAGAAACCAAAAAGGGTGGGATTGTTGACCCCGGCGGGGATTTGGCTTTGCTGGATAAATTCATTGAGGAACAGGGCATTGAGATTGAAAAAATTCTTGTGACGCATGGGCATCTTGACCATGCCGGTGCAGTGAAGGATATGGCCGAGGCGCGCAATATACCGATTATCGGCCCGCATATTGACGACAAATTTTGGATTGACGGTATGTCTGAAGCCGCCGCGCAATTCGGCTTTCCAGAGACGCGCGGTTTTGAGCCAGACCAATGGCTGGAACATGGCGACAAGGTGGAAGCGGCAGGCGCGACCTTTGATGTGTTGCACTGCCCCGGCCACACGCCGGGTCATGTCGTGTTTGTGCAGCACGATGATAAGATAGCCATGGTCGGCGATGTCATTTTCAAAGGCTCAATTGGCCGCACGGATTTCCCCAAGGGAAACTACAATCAGTTGATTGGCTCAATTACTGAAAGGCTGTGGCCATTGGGCTTAGACATTACCTTTATTCCAGGGCATGGGCCGACCTCAACATTCGGGTTTGAGAAAAAAAGCAATCCTTTTGTATCCGATGTTGCGCTCGGTTGATGACATTCACGCTTGATGCGCGTCTGGCGGCAGACAGCCTACCGGTTGTGGTGATTGACGGCATTGAGCTACGGTTGATGAATGACGCACGCTATTGGTGGGTGTTGTTGATACCCCAATGTGAAGGCGCACAAGAATGGCACAAATTGCCCGATGATGTGGCCGATAAATTATGGCGGCTTTGCTTGCGTGTCATGGCGGTGCTGGAGCGTCTGGCCGAGGCGGATAAAATGAATATCGCGGCACTTGGCAATATGGTGCGCCAGCTTCATGTGCATATTATTGCGCGTCATGAAAATGATGTGGCCTGGCCCGGCCCGATTTGGGGCGTTGGCGAGACGGTGGCTTTATCGCAAGCCATCGCTTCTGCTCGCACGGCGGCGCTACAAAAAGCATTTACTTAAACTTGCGTCAAGGATATTGACTTATCGCGCATAGCACAACATTGTGTCGCCCATTCAAGAAAGAAAATTTATGGCATCTAAAATAACACCATTGGTCAGTTCCATTATCACCGACAAAAGGTTGGTTGGTTTCAAGCGCCGTATTTTTGAGCTGCGCCGACGCTTGTCCGGTGCCGCCCATGAAGTGCATTATTTTCATCAAATGGATGACCCCTATAGCCATCTTGTTGCGCAAATGCTGCCGACATTGCAGAGCCGCTATGACATTTGCATTAACGTGCATATGGTGGGGGCGCCAAGCGATGAAGCAGCACCAGAGCGCAAAGCACTGGAAAATTACAGCCGTCGTGATGCGGCCAAAATCGCGCCGTTTTATGGTCTGGAATTTACCGATTTGGGACACCAATCCTCTTCAGGTAATTTGCAACTCGCGCATCGTGCGCTGGCGGCTTCCGGCAATCCGCAGACAATCCTTGTCGATATCGGTGCGGCTTATTGGCGCGATGATACCAGACGGCTGGAACGCATGGCATTGGTCAGCAATATCAAAGCACAGGAAATGCTGAAAGATGGCACCAAGCTACGCACAAGTCTCGGCCATTATTTAGGTGGCATGCTGTATTATGGCGGCGAATGGTATTGGGGCGTTGACCGCTTGCCCTATTTGGAAGATCGGCTTATGGCAGGCGGCCTGATGAAGAGGGGGTCTCGGCGTGTGGTGCAATTTCAAGAGCGGCCAGCCTTCATGCCAAAACCGGCAAAGCGACGGCGTTTGACGGTTGAGTTTTATCCCTCGGGGCGTAGCCCCTATAGCTATGTTTCCATGCCGGAAACATTTGACCTACCAAACCATTATCCGGTTAATCTGGTGACCCGGCCGGTTCTACCGATGGTGATGCGTGGTCTGCCGGTGCCGCGGCGCAAAGGATTTTATATTTTGGGCGACACCAAGCGCGAGGCGAGCCGTATCGGTGTTGCTTTCGGTAAGATAGCCGACCCGGTCGGCGAACCGGTGCGGCGATGTTATTCATTGTTTCCTTGGGCTGATAAGCAAGGCAAGGGCGCGGCCTTGCTGCACGCTTTTTGCCGTATGGCTTGGGCCGAGGGCGTCGATATGGCCACCGATGTCGGCTTGCAAAAGGCGGTTGATGAAGCAGGGTTGGATTGGACGCAAGCCAAAGCTCTCATCGGCAATACCGACTGGGAAGCGCAAATGGAAGACAATCGCCTGCAAATGATGCAAGCAGGTCTATGGGGCGTGCCAAGCTACCGGCTGCTGGATGAAAAGGGCGAAGAATTGTTTTCCTGCTGGGGGCGCGACCGCATCTGGTTACTGGCGCATGAAATTCAGGCCGCCCTTACTTAGAGATACGAATATACTTGATTGGTGCGCTAAATCTGCTTTTATGTCGGCCAGTCATTATTTGAGGGAGATGTCTGATGGAAAATTGTTTGAAATTTTATATTGATGGGAAATGGGTCGATCCGATTGACCCGAAGCCGTTTGATGTGATTAACCCGGCCAATGAACAAGTGATTGGCCAGATTATGTTGGGCAATGAAAAAGATGTAAACAAGGCCGTTGCTGCTGCCAAAAAAGCTTTTGCGTCTTATTCGCGCACCACGCGCAAAGAGAGGCTGGATTTGTTTGATGCCATAATGGGCGTTTATCAAAAGCGCATTGGCGAAGTGGCAGAAACCATAACAAGCGAAATGGGGGCACCGATTTGGTTGTCCAATGCTGCCCAAGCCGCCACCGGTTTGGGGCATTTGGCGACCATTCGTGGCGTTTTAGAAAATTATGAATTTGAGTGCGAGCAAAACAGCACGCTGATTGCCAAAGAGCCAGTTGGCGTTTGCGGCCTGATTACGCCGTGGAATTGGCCAATCAACCAAATCGCTTGTAAAGTGGCACCGGCCTTGGCGGCAGGATGCACGATGGTGCTGAAGCCGTCGGAAGTGGCGCCGCTCAATGCGGCACTGTTTGCCGAAATTCTTGATGAGGCAGGCGTTCCGGCCGGTGTGTTTAATCTGGTCAATGGGGACGGGCCGACAGTGGGCGATGCCCTGTCCAAACACCCCGATATTGACATGATGTCGTTCACTGGCTCAACGCGCGCCGGTGTGATGGTGGCCAAATCTTCTGCCGATACGGTCAAGCGTGTGGCGCAGGAATTGGGCGGCAAGTCGGCCAATATCGTGCTTGATGATGCCGATTTCAACACCGCGGT
>CAYQFO010000010.1:0-19305 GCA_964416815.1 uncultured Rhodobiaceae bacterium
CCTGACGCCTTATTGCATGTCGAAATCCGGCATTGTCATGATGACACGTGGGCTGGCACGTGAGTGGGCGCGCCATGAAATTAACGTCAATGCCATTTGCCCCGGCTATATTAAAACCGAAATCAATGATTTCTGGTGGGATACGCAAGGGGGTCAAAAGCAAATCGCCGGTTTTGCGCGAAGGCGACTGGGGCAGGTTGATGATTTGGATGGTGTGTTATTGCTGTTGGCCGGGCCTTTGGGCAAAGGCATCACCGGTTCGGCTTTCACGGTTGATGATGGACAATATATTTGATAGGGCTTCAGGTTATGTTGGTTGACAGTCATTGCCATCTTGATTTTCCAGATTTCGCTGAGGATAGGGACGCGGTTTTGGCTCGCGCCCGCGCTGCCGGTGTCGGGTTGATGGTGACGATTTCGACCAAATTTAGCGAAGCCGACAAAATTATTGAATTGGCGGCGCAGCATGAAGCGCTTGTTTGTTCGATTGGCATCCATCCGCATGAGGCCGAAAATGAGCCGCCCGTTGGGGCCGCCATGCTGGTGGCAAAGGCGGGGCATCCGAAAGTGGTTGGGATTGGCGAGACTGGACTGGATTATTTTTACGAGCATAGCCCGCGCACGGCACAAAAGCGAAATTTTCGCGCCCATATTGAAGCTGCCCGCACAACCGGTCTGCCGTTGATTGTGCATACGCGTGATGCCGATGCGGACACGGTTGATATTTTGGAAAGCGAATATGAGAAGGGTGCTTATCCGGGGCTGATACATTGTTTTACTGCCGGAGCGGAATTGGCCACGCGAGCTTTGGCCATCGGCTTTTACATTTCCGTTTCGGGGATTGCGACATTCAAAAACGCGGCGGCTTTGCGCGAAACCATCGCAAGCGTGCCTTTGGAGCGGCTATTGGTCGAAACGGATGCACCCTTTTTGGCGCCTGTTCCCAATCGCGGCAAACGCAATGAACCTGCCTTTGTGGCCGATACGGCGCGCGCCTTGGCCGAAATTAAAGGTATCAGTACCGAAGAACTGGCGGCCGTCACCACTTATAATTTTTTTCGCCTGTTCAGCAAGGCCAAAGCATCGGGGCAATATATTGGCGCTTGAATGTGTTTTGCTCGGCTGTGGGTCTTCGGGCGGTGTGCCGCGCATTACCGGCGATTGGGGCGTGTGCGACCCGAAAAATCCGAAAAACCAGCGCACACGATGCTCGCTATTGGTGCGCCAAACACAGGGGCAGGGCAAAACAGAAGTGCTGATTGATACCTCGCCCGATATGCGGCAGCAATTGATTGCGGCCGAGGCGACTTGGCTGAACGGCGTTTTATATACCCATGACCATGCCGACCAGTCGCACGGTATTGATGATTTACGCGCCATGGTTTATGCCCATCGCCAACGTATTGACGTCTGGATGGACGCGGCCACGGCAAAAACATTAACCAATCGCTTTGCCTATTGCTTTGAGCAGTTACAAGGCTCGGATTATCCGTCAATTTTGAATCTGAATAAAATTGACCCGCGCTATCGCCCGATAGAGATTGCAGGCGAGGGGGGCATGATTCACGTGCAGCCCTTTCGGCAAATTCACGGCAAAATCGACAGTATCGGCTACCGTATTAAGGACATGGCCTATTCAAGCGATATGAGTGAGATACCCGATGAGAGCATCGCAACATTGAGTGGACTTGATTTATGGATTGTTGATGCGCTGCGCCGCGACCCGCACCCGACACATTTTCACCTGCAGCGAACCTTGCAGGAAATTGAACGCTTTAACCCCAAGCGCGCTGTTTTGACCAATCTGCATATTGATATGGATTATGACGCCTTGAAACGCGAACTGCCTGACGGTGTGGAACCGGGGTTTGACGGCATGCGTTTAGGGATTGAGGCTCTTAATTAAGATTTAGGGTTTTATTTTGCGTTGCAACTTGATTTTGAAAAAACTTCAATATACCTTCGTTGAGTTGTATAGATTATGTAGTGAAACTGTAAGTTGAGGTTGTGTTGTTGTGATGCGTAATGGGTTTTCCATTTTGGAAGCAATGGTTGTTCTGGGTATTATTGCCATTGTGGCTGCTATCGGTGTAGCCGGGTATCGTATTTATGTTGAGTCTGTTCAAGACGAGGCAACAATCGGCAATTTGAACATTGCGACACGTGCCATTACAACCGACTATCTGATTCTTAGCGAAGATATACCTGCCGGCTCTGACTTGCTTGGGATTGGTGGTGTAGACGCACCTTGCCGCAGGCATGCGAATGAAGTCGTGCGCTATTTGAACGACGTTAAAGCGCACAAAAATCAATTTCGCACAGAGTGTCCGCTCGCTTTTAACGGCAACCGAGCCGTAAAGGGAGATACCACAGCTTACATCACATCAGAGTGTCCGGTGCCTAAAAGTGGCAACAATGTTTTGGTGCCACGCGGTAGCATTATGGTGGCTTGCACCTCCAATAATGTGACTTTGACAAACGACAAATTCAAACTCTACACATGCGCGTGCATCAATGAACGCGAATGTGAAACGACAGATGTCGATGACGCCTGTAGCGGCGATCCGGCCTGCCTGAAAACCTGGATGGATGACAATCCGGAAGGGTGTGCTTCACCTCCGAACTATTAAGCAGAGGAAATAAGTCAATGAAAAAATTGATAAAAAAACCGGTGAAAACCCCATTGCTGAGCTGTCTCCTTGGTGGCGTGCTTTTGGTAACATTGCCTGCTTCTGCCGCTTTTAGAACTGGGCAAGTTGGCGGCGGGAGCTTTACCGCCGCCGCGGCCGCTACCGATACTGATCCGCACTGGGCTATCGGCACCGACCCGGACAGCAATCCTGTCATGCCCGCCGATGCTGCGCAAGCCGCGGCGGCTTTTGCAAATGACATCAGTCTTTCCGTCAGTGCAGGAGACGCCTTGGCCTTTGCCGACACGAATAGTGACGGGACGG
The DNA here is from genome assembly GCA_964416815.1 of uncultured Rhodobiaceae bacterium. Lineage (GTDB taxonomy): Bacteria > Pseudomonadota > Alphaproteobacteria > RS24 > RS24 > JBPCVS01. The sequence continues at coordinate 2,955 of CAYQFO010000010.1, forward strand.
TTGATACCCACGAATTTGTTTTGGCATTGAGTGCTGCCGCCAGCCTCAATGCCGTCAATACGGCTGAAAATGGTATTTACGCACGTGCCTATGCTTCCGAAATTGCCCAATTGTCACAGTTGACCGCCACCGCCCTTCAGGCAGCGATTGATGCCGGTAATAGCTGGGCGGTAAACGTGCCGGTTGTCGCAAACAGCAACCTTGCCCTTAGTGATAACGGTGAACACACTCAATCTCTCGGCATTATTGATGCGGCGGGTCTCTCTGTTGCGAGTGGGGGACTGGTGCAAACCTCATATATCGTAACCCATAGCGAAGGCGCCGATGCCAGCAATAAGTTTAGCATTGATGACACCGGAAATGTGGTTTTGGCAAGTGGGGTCACTTTTGCCGACCTCAGCCCCGGTAGCTATACAATTGCCCTACAGGTTGACGATGACAACGCAAAGTCTTATCAAAAAACGGCAACGGTAACCGTCGCCCTTTCCCTTTCCAATGAGGCGGGGTGCATTCTTAACACAAACATTCAAGCAAGCGATTTTTCGGTTTTAGGCGGTAACCCAGTCACCCAAAGAATTGCCGAGGTGAGAGTGACAATCGTCAATGGCAACAATGATGACCGTTTGTTCATCAAAAATAATCTGCCGACAAAGTCCGCCGACCGATGGACATGGTACAATGTTTCGGGCGGTGCTGGCAGCACATATTTTAACAATGTGACGGCGATTTATGATCAGTCCGAATTAACCTTAACCCTGGCACATAATGTGGGACTGTCGGTTGCCAAATGGGGGGCTGCTTTTGCCCAAGTCGGCTATTTGTCTGTTGCCGATAGCCCACCGGCAAGGCGCGAGTTGAGCTTCTTTATCGGCTCACAAATTCCATATGAAATTAACGACGTTTTTCATTATTATGAGTATGTTGCTGCCAACAAAATACACTGGTCAACGGCAAGCTTCCATGCCGCTAACAAACGCCTTTACGGCCTGCAAGGGTATCTAGCAACAATTGTCACGGCGGCAGAAAATAGTTTTATTCAACCCAAATTGGAGGGGCAGGGGTGGATTGGTCTATCCGACCGTCGGTTTGAGCGGTATCGCTATGCCTCCAACTGGGAATGGAGAACCGGCCCAGAGGCCGGCCAAAGAGCTGTTTATACGAATTGGTCAGCTGGAGAACCAAATAATGCACCGGGCATAGGATGTACGCCGTATGAATTGGCTCAAGGCGAAGATTTCGTCCATTATTATTCAGATAATGGCAAGTGGAATGACTATTGCATGACCTCGAAAAACATCACCGGCTATTACGTTGAATATGGCGGGCTTGAATTGCAGCAGCCCGATTTAACCGAGACAATGGTTTATAACCTCGCCCAAGATGGTGTTTTTTGTTCTTCAGCATCCGTAACCGACTAACCGAATTTAACCCTGCGTAACTGTAAAATGGAGAGTATTATGCGTAAACGACCAAACATTTTTTCCACCTTAGCTCTTGCCGCATTAGCGGCAGTGCTGACATCACCGCTTTCAACCGGAGCCGTGGCTGCGTCCACGCTAACGGATTTGGATTGCGTTGATGGAACTTTTATCTTCGATATCAGTGGGGCGACTTCGATTACCGAGGCCACCGTATCAAAGAGCAATCCAGCCCAAACCGTTTCTTTCGAGGCCGGATCCTTAACCTTTGCCGACAGCACACTGACAATCGTGCCCAATGATTCCGAGTATTCCAAACTTGAATCTTTTGGCTACAGCGAAATGTCTTTTTCCGTTGTCACCAATGACGGCACGGTAACGGGAGGGTGCAATGACTAAATTCACTTTGTTTTCTTTGATTGTCTGCATCGGCTCGGTGGTTTTCCCAATCTCGGCCAATGCAGCCGCTCTGCGCACCGTCGAATGTTTCGGGCATTATATTGTGGTCAAGTTTAGTACCGCACCGGCAAACACTTCATCTGTTTCGGTTTTAATGCGTTCTCAATATGGCTCACCGACGGGACGTACACTCAATGGCGTCAAAAGCTGGAGTGATGCGAACGCTTCCTTGAAGATTACTTACTCCCAGGACGACACCGAGGAGCTTATCCAGTGGATGAAATATACGCCGTGGGTGGAGGTCAACCATGATGGAACGACGCATGAAGGATTCTGTATTTTGTGACATAATATAATTGTCATAATATATATTATGCGACATTTGCGTAAAGGAGGAAGGGAGCGATACGTTCCCTTCTTTTTTTGCTTTTCGTGCCAATCGGAATCCGCCTAGGCTTTACTTTATATGGCCAAAGCACCCCCCATGACACGCCTGCGCCAAATTATGGCAGCCCTGCGGCATCCAGAAACGGGCTGCCCGTGGGATATCAAACAGGACTTTGCCAGCATCGCCCCTTATGCAATCGAGGAAGCTTACGAAGTCGCAGATGCCATCCAACGAAATGATTTTGATAATCTTAAAAACGAACTGGGCGACTTATTGTTGCAAATTGTTTTCCACGCGCAGATGGCCGAAGAAGACGGATATTTTGATTTTGACGATGTTGCCACTGCAAGTGCCGACAAAATGGAACGGCGACACCCGCATGTTTTTGGCACCCAAACCGGGCGGGAGAATACCGATTGGGAAGATATTAAGGCGGCCGAAAGAGCAGAAGAAAACGCGCATAAATCATCCCCCTTCCAACCAAGTCTTATGGATGATATTCCCCTCCCCTTACCGGGGCTTACCCGCGCAGTCAAAATACAAAAGCGCGCCGCCCGCGTCGGCTTTGATTGGAGTGATGCCGGTTCCATATTTGCCAAGCTGCGCGAGGAAACAGAAGAATTTGAGCGTGAAATGCGTGACATGAAAGCCAGCAGCGCATCGCACGTCCGGATGCTGGATGAGCTTGGCGATATTTTATTTGTGGTCGCAAATTTGGCGCGCCATTTGAAAATTGACCCAGAAGAAGCCATCCGTAGCACAAATGCCAAATTTGAACGCCGCTTTCGCTGGATGGAAAAAAATCGTGATTTATCAAAATCAACGCTTGAGCAAATGGAAGTTCTCTGGCAAACCGCGAAAACTGACACTGGTTGAGTATTTTTAGTCAAAGTTTATTTCAAGCGACTGGGTCGGCATAATCGTCGATATGGCGTGTTTGTAGACAAGCTGTGCGTGTCCCTCACGGCTCAGCATCACTGTTTGTGTGTCATTGAAAGTAATCGTACCTTGCAGTTTCACGCCATTTATCAGAAAAATTGTCAGCGGCATTTTCTGCGAACACACTTTCTCCAAAAATTGATTTTCAAGAGAACTCGAACTATTTTCAACCATGGGGGTCATCCCATCTCTTCTTATGGCCAGAGGGGGTTATTGGCCTATTTCTTTATTTTGAATGTCCTCCCCTCAGAACATTCTGACTAACACAGAATGCAACTAAAGCGTCAATTCTGAGCTTTAGTCAACCATTGAGACTTAGTCACCATTGAGATAGTAAATCAACCAACCAAGCCGTATTTTATTGGGATAAGTCTCAAAACCCCTGCAAACGGTCATAATTTTCTGCCAGTGCTGTGGTAATGGCACCCGGTTTGCCGTCACCAATGCGCTGCCCGTCAATCGAGACAACTGGCAACACCGCCATTGTTGAAGCGGTGGAAAAACATTCTGCGGCGATTCTGGCCTCTTTTAGCGTAAATGGCCGCTCGCTAACCTTAAGCCCCTGCTCGGTCGCCAAATCCAATAACACACGCCGCATAATGCCATTTAGAATTTCCGCGCCTGCCGACCGCGTATGCAGGCAGCCTTTTTTATCAACAATCCATGCGTTGGTCGCCGCGCCTTCAGTCACATAGCCCTTATCGTCAGTGAGCCAAGCCTCATCGGCCTCACCATCAATGGCGGATTGGCGCGCCAATACATTGGGCAATAGCGCAATCGATTTAATATCGCAACGCGCCCAGCGTTGGTCCGGCATGGAAATCACCGCAATGCCCTCACGGCGAATGCGCTGCCGCTGCGCTTTGTCGAACCGACGCACCGTAACCACCAGAACCGGCCGTAACGCGGCTTTGAAACCATGCTCGCGTGGCGCGACACCTCGACTGATTTGGATGTATACAATGCCATTGGTAAGACGATTTTGCCGCACGGTTTCGCGCACCACCAATTTCAGTGCCGCACGGCTCATTGGCATGGCGATGGCCAAGGCCTCCAATGAATACGCCAGACGCTCCAAATGCAAATCTTCCTCACACAACCGCCCGTCACGCAGTGCCAACACTTCATAGACGCCATCGGCAAATTGATAACCGCGATCTTCAATCATCACGGCCGGCCAATTAAGAGGCTGGAAACATCCATCAATATAGGCGATGCGCGACATGATTTTACCTTAAATAGCGCCAAAAAGACGGCGCAAAAATAATCATAAGAACCAGAAACTCGACCCGACCGGCAATCATCAATAGGGCTACAATGATTTGCAGGTGACTGTCCATCGCCCCAAAGCCCATTGCGATGTCCAAGCCGTTGACGGCCGACAGACTATTGGTTATCGCCCCCAGCACAATCGGCCAAGCCGACGACAGCGGCAGGCCAAACAGCGTAACCAGCAACAAACCGACGCTAACAAACAATAAAAACACGGCTATAAAAGACCAAACCGCCGAAAACTTCTTTGCTTCAAGGCGATGCCCTTCTAGCACTGTCGCATGAACCGAAGATGGATAAGCCAATTTGCCGAATTCTCTGGCAATATCTTTTGACACAATAATCACACGCATGATTTTAATCCCGCCTGCCGTCGACAGGGCCATGCCCCCGAGCAATGCCGGCAAAAACACCCAGACCGTTGGCCAGCGTGCGAGTTCGCTGCCGGAAAGCGTTTCAAACCCGGCCGTTGTTGCAAGGCTGATACTCTGCAGCACAACCGCCCAAAGCGCACGCCCTGAAAAATTGTCGGAAAAACCGCCGACCAAAACAACATAAGAAATAATGCTGAAAACCACCAACCCGCTCAGAAAAACCTTTACCTCACTGTTTTGCCAAACCGTACGGTATTTACCCTGCCCCACCATAATCAATGAAGGTGCGCCCATCGCACCAAACAGGCATATCAGCATCAACAGCGACACTCCGAGTGTGTTGATTTGCCCGACCAGACTGCCTGAATGGGTTGTAAAACCAGTGGTCGAAATAGCCGACAAAGCAAGGCAGAAAGCATCAAAAAATGGTGTGCCGGTAACAGCCAGCGCAATGACGCTGATAATGCTCAAGCCCAGATAAAGCGGTAAAATACGCCGCAGCGGGCGTCCCAATCGCCTTGTTAAAGAGTCATCTTTATCATGTTGCAAGAGTGGGCTGCCGATGATTTGTAACCCGCCGACCGAAAACGGTGCCAGCACAGCAGCACTGAATATCAATGTCCATAAGCCTCCCAGCCAAGCCAAAATAGACCGCCAGATAAGTATCGGCGCGGCCTCCAATTGCGGATAAGCAATGACCGTTCCCCCCGATGTTGTCATCGCCGATACGGATTCAAAATAAGCCGCAATAAAGCCAGTGACTTGAACAGCACCATAAAGCGGCACCGCCGCCAGTAAGGGTAATAGGCTAAAGAACAACAGCATAATCAGAAGCAGTTCCATCTCACGCGCCGGAACGCGGCGGGACGTTTGCCCCGACAAAAACATCGCCCCGGAAATAAAAGCCGTCAATACAAAGCCCATCAGAAAGTTTCTGATTTGGTGGGCATCCAACATGACCAAACTCACCAGTAAAGGAATGCTCATCAACCCGGCAACCATAAAGCCGCCAAACCCGAGTGTATAAAAAATAGCCCCTAATCGCATGTTTTATTTTGACTTTTTTACATCAAAAAAATGCTCAACTTGGTCAATGGCGGTGCTGAGCGCAAACAGCACAAGTTTGTCACCAGCTTTAATTTCGCTGTCGCCACGTGGCATGATAAGTTCCTCATTATGCAGAATGGCGCCAATGCGTAGTTTGTCCGACAAATCCAAGTCACGCAAATTGCTACCAATCAGTGGCGAATTTTCCGGCACTTCCGCCTCAATCAGTTCGGCAGTGCCATCGGCAACAGCATGCACACGCGAAATTTTGCCGCGCCGCACATGCCCCAAAATCGAAGACACTGTAACAGCGCGCGGGTTTATCACCACATCCATGCCAAACTGACCGGTCAATGACTGGAAACTACTGTTATTTATCAGGCACAGCCCACGCTTGCACCCTTGCTGAAAAGCCAGCATGGTCGTCAGCATGTTGACTTGGTCATCATTGGTCAAGCCAAGCACCAAATCAGTCTCGCGCACGCCTGCCTCAATCAGCAATTCCGGCGACAAGCCGCTTCCGCACAAAACAACACTACGCTCGAGTTGTTCGGTAATATCGCGGGCGCGCTCGTGGTTTTGTTCAATCAGATTAACCGAATACCGCCCCGCTTGTCGGTCAAGCTGTTGCACTCCTTGCAGGCCGATATTGCCGCCGCCGACAATTAGAATGCGCCGTGCCTCGCTTTCTTCATGGCCGAAAATTTTCAACGTGCGCTCGGTATCGGCACTATCGGTGACAACAAAAGCTTCATCGCCAAGCTGCATGGTATCGTCAAAATTCGGCACATAGATTTCGCCCTTGCGGCTGATGCCGACAACAACAGCGCGTAAATCCGGAAACAAACCGGTGAGCTGGGTTAACGGCGTATCGACGACCGGACAATCATCATGAATGGAAATGCCTAACATTTCGGCGCGTCCATCGAAGAAAACGGCACTGTCAAAGGCCCCCGGCAAAGCTAATCGACGGCTGATGGCAGCGGCGACTTCGGTTTCGGGCGAAATAATCACATCGGCCGGAATTATCGCATCGTCGAAAAGTGCCGGGTAGGCAGAGCTGAGGTAATCTCGGTCGCGAACACGGGCAATGGTTTTGGGAACCTTGAACAGACTTTTGGCCACTTGGCACGTCACCATATTGACTTCGTCACTGGCCGTGATGGCGATAACCAGGTCAGCATCTGCGGCACCAGCCTCGTCAAGCACTTGCGGATGACTGCCGTGTCCAAGCACAGGAAGCACATCCAGCGTATCGGTAATGCGCCGCATCAATTCCGGTGCTCGGTCAACCACGGTCACATCATTATTGTCATCACCGGCCAAATGTCCGGCAATGCCGAAACCAACCTGCCCGGCGCCACAAACAATGACTTTCATTCCCATATGTCAGCCTCTTTCGTGCCGATGCGATAATCAAGCGGCAGCCACTTTAATAAAATAACCCAATCGAACTATCCGTCAAAGAGAATGTTTATTTTATCGTCTTACCCTTATCTGCTTTCCCATCCATCAGCGAAAGACGCGGAAAAACCCCCTGCGGTGCAGGCAGCTCTACGCCTGCTTGCAACCGATGCGCCGCCCCCAGGCAGGCAAAGTCACGCTGGTCTTCGCCAATCGCCAATTGCTCAAGCAACCGCCCGGTCGCGACCGGTATAACCGGTTGTAGCACAATCGCAACCTGCCGCACCACTTCTGCGGCGCAATAAAGAACAGTCCCCATACGGGTCGGATTGTCGTCTTTGTGCAACCACGGCGCAGCCGCCGCGAAATAACGATTGGTCTCGGAAACAATTTCCATCACGGCGGCCAAATAATGATGCACTTGGAAATTCTGCATCGCCGCATCGGTTTGTTCACGCAGGCCATCAACCAGTGCTAAAAGTGCTGTATCCTCCGGCATTGGCGTAATCGGCTCAGGTATTTTTGCGCTACAGTTTTTGGCAATCATCGACAAACATCGCTGCGCCAGATTGCCCAAATCATTCACCAAATCAGCATTAACACGATTGACAATCGCGGCATCACTGAAACTGCCATCACGACCGAACGGCACTTCGCGTAAAAAGAAATAGCGTATCGCATCAACCCCATAATGCTCGGCCAGCTTTAACGGATCCAGCACATTGCCACGTGATTTCGACATTTTTTCGCCGCGCACCGTCAAAAATCCATGCGCAAAAATGCGTTTTGGCAGTGGCAATTTTGCCGCCATTAAAAAAGCTGGCCAGTAAACGGCGTGAAAACGGGTAATATCCTTGCCGATAACGTGCAGGTCGGCAGGCCAAAAACCAGCCTGCCCCCCCTCTTCCATCGTCGGATAGCCCAATACGCTGAGATAATTGGTCAGAGCATCCAACCACACATAAACCACATGCGACGGGTCATTCGGCACCGGCACACCCCAATCAAAGGCACTGCGCGAAATTGATAAATCCTTCAGCCCCCCGCGCACGAATTGACGCACTTCATTGAAACACGCTTCAGGCTGCAAAAATTGCGGATGCGCTTCATAATGCGCCAGCAATTTATCGCCATAGGCCGACAAGCGAAAGAAATAGCTGTCCTCCTCCAACCACTCAACTGGCGTGTCTTGCGGCGATAGCTTATTGCCGTCAGCATCAACACTGAGTTCGTTTTCGGCATAAAAAGCCTCATCGCGAACCGAATACCAGCCGCGATAATTATCACGGTAAATATCGCCATTATCGGCAATGCGCTGCCAAATGTCGGCAACAGCGGCATAATGGCGTGGCTCGGATGTGCGGATAAAATCGTCATAAGTGCAATTCAGCCTGTCGGCCATTTCCCTGAAAGCCGGCGTTAATTTATCTGCCAAGGCGTGCGCCCCCATGCCTTGCTCACGCGCGGTCTGAAACATTTTCTGCCCATGGTCATCTGTGCCAGTGGAAAAAAAAACTGCGTCACCGGACAATCGGCGATAGCGCGCAATCGCGTCGGTTGCCATCGCTTCATAAGCATGACCGATATGCGGCACACCATTTGGATAAGAGATTGCCGTCGTTATAAAAAATTTATGCGCCATAATTTAATTTATGCCAAGCACCTCACCCGCCGTTTCCAACCAGTTTAGCACGGTGTTTTTACGCTCAAGATTATATTCTTCCACCGTCACCACATCGGCGCCGATTTTTTCCCATAAGGTGATAACCGGTTCAAGTGCCAAATCGGCCACGAAACGGGCAATCAGTGCCTCCTCTCCGTCAAAAACCGGCGACACCGATTCGCCACGCGATTTACTGCGAATAAGCCGATAAAGCCAACCGCGCAATAAAAAAGAAAATAATACAAATCGGTCAGTATCCACGGCACGATTGGTGAAGCGGGCGGCCAATCCATGCACCGCGTCAATATCGGCACGCGGCAGACCACCTAGCACAGCAACCATTTCACGATAAATGGCCAAGCCGTCATGCTCCACTAATCGTACCGCCATGCCAGCACTGCCCTCGGCGAGATAGGCCGCTGCGGCGCGCTCATCGCCATTATGCGACGGATAAAGTCCAGCCAACACCTCAGCCAATTCAGGCGCGCTCAAATGTGAAAAATTGAGGTGACGGCAGCGTGACCGAATCGTCGCAAGCACCCGCCCCTCATTATGGCAAACAATCAAAAAAAGCGATTTAGGAGGCGGTTCCTCCAGTACTTTCAAAAGTGCGTTGACGCCATTGGCATTCATTTCGTCAATCGCATCAAGAATGCAAATGCGCCACCCGCCCATGGCAGCAGTCATGCTAAAGGCGTCTTTCATTTGGCGCACATCGGCAACCGGTATGATGGTTTGAAACTTTTCGGTTTCCTGATTAAAGCGCCGCCGCAACACAAACAGGTCAGGATGAGCCTCGTTGACAATTAGGCGAGCGGTGCCGCTTGGCTTGGCGACACCAAATTGGTCAAGCGGCTCATTATTGAATATGGCACGCGCCAATAGATAGGCAAAACTCGCCTTTCCAACACCACGCGGGCCCGTCAACAGCCAACCATGTGGCATCCGGCCACCCGCAACCGCTTCACGCACCGCATCAATAGCACCTTGATGGCCAACCAGACGCTCAATCAAACGCGGGCAAAAGGCACCGTCAAGTTCCGGTATTTCTTCAATTTGGTCGGCGACACGCATGCGGGCAATTATCCGCTATTAAGACGCCGGTTGCCAGCGCCGATTGCGTAAAGAGTGACTCAAAGTTTGAAACGACGTGTCATTTCATTTTCGATTTGCTGCCAAACATGGTCAAAGTTTTCTTCACCATCAATAACCACAATGCGTTCGGGATTTTCGGCGGCAACGGCCAAGAAGCCATCGCGTAAAGTCTGGTGAAAGGCTGTCCCTTTTTTTTCAAATCGCGCCGCCCCGCCCCTTTTCTCGGCGCGCTGAAGCCCTGCCTCGGCCCGCACATCAAGCAAAAAAGTAACATCCGGCATGGTTTTACCGATGGCCCGTTGCTGCAATTCCTGCACCATTTCAAGCCCCAGCTCACCAGCAATGCCCTGATAAGCCAGCGTGGAATCCGAAAACCGGTCGCAGACAACCCATTCCCCGGCACTTAAAGCCGGGGCAATCAATCGGTTCACATGCTCCACCCGTGCAGCCGTCATCAGCAGCAATTCCGACATCGGCGACCAGCGTTCAGGGTTACCCTGCACCAGCAAATCGCGCAAGGATTCGCTTTGTTCGGTGCCGCCCGGTTCACGGGTTTCCAGCACGCGTAAGCCGTGAGTGCGTAAAAAACCCGCCAATCGCGCTGCTTGGGTCGATTTTCCGCCGCCTTCACCGCCCTCAAAGCTGATAAATTTTCCGTCCATATCGTTTCACTCACCCAGAAGTAAATAGCCCAAACTTCCAAAAGCGCGTCCCAGCAAGCCGGAGCGTTCGACATCCGTGGCCGCAACCAGTGTCATTTTCTGCGGTGCCATATTCGGTAAAGTCACTTTCATAACGGCCAGAGGGTCGCCCTTTTTTATCGGTGTCAGAACGGGTTTTTCATAGGTAACCGTCGCCACCATTTTATTTTGCCCGATGCGCGGCACCATAATGTCAAACCGTCGCTCCGGCACCACCGCAATGGTTGATTGGGTGCCATGCCAAACCGGTAGGTGGGTGACCGTATGGCCAGCAGAAAACAGTGTTTCGCGGCTAAAATTACGCTGCCCCCAAGTAATGATTCTACGTGATAAAACAGCGCGTTGGCGTTTTGACTTTAACCCATTAATCACCAAAATAAGCCGCCGCCCATTCTGTTCGGCTGAAGCAACCAGCCCGTAGCCGGATTCTTGCGTTTGGCCGGTCTTCAACCCGTCCGCACCGATATTGGCATAGAGCAAGGGGTTACGATTGTTCTGAAAGATATTGTTCCACTTAAAAGAGCGTTCGCTAAACAGATTGTAATAATCAGGAAATCGGGCAATCAGTTGTTGTGTCAGTAAGGCAAGGTCGCGCATCGTTGTTTTGTGATTGGGCGCGGGTATGCCGGTCGCATTGGCGAAAGTGGAATTGAGCATACCCATTTCATGGGCGCGCTCGGTCATCAGTTGTGCAAAAGTCTCTTCCGAACCAGCCAGCGCCTCGGCCAGCACAATGCAAGCGTCATTTCCCGATTGAACAATCACACCGCGTAGCAAATTTTCCACTGAAACTTTGGAACGCGGTTGCAAAAACATGGTTGAGCCACCCGAACGCGCCCCTCCCTTTCGCCAAGCATTGGCGCTGACAAACAGTTTTTCATCAATTTGCAATGTGCCGCTTTCCAATGCCTCAAAAACCATGAAGAGCGTCATCAGCTTGCTCATACTGGCTGGCGACATCCGCGCGTCCGCATTTTTTTCATACAAAACCACACCCGTATCAGCGTCTATGAGCAGAGCATAATCAGCTGAGACTTCAATGGCACGGGCAAAGCCTGAGCCGGCCAAAAAAATACATATCGTCAGAAAACGGGGTATCAAAAACCGATAAAATTGCATAAGTTTTTCCTATTGCTCAATAATAATGGCCTCTGAATGGCCAGCTACGATAATTTGCTCCAATAGCGCGCGGGCATCGGCACGCTTATCCGCATCACCAAGTTTGACACGATAATAGGTGTGGTCGTTAAGTTTGACTTCGACAATCTCGACGGCCCCAAATTTTTGTAGGCGCGGGCGTAATTTCTCGGCATTTGCGCGAGAGCTGAAAACACCAACCTGCACCGCATATCGCCTATTGATTGTATCAAGAACCGACTTTTTCGGTACCGGCTTGCCATAAAAGGTTTGTGCGACGACGTCGCCTATGGGGGCAGCTTCGACTCGGCGACGGGAGAACGGCGTTCGCGGCTTTGAGACAACAAAACGCTCCGGCTCGGTCGTGCCAAGAAGTCGCCCTGCCGCACTATAAAGCGGCGCTCGGCGCAGATATTGCACCCGAACCTGCGCCGTCCCCTTGTCCAGATAGCCCAATTGTTCAGCAGCTTTGCGCGACAAATCAATTTCTCGATTTTTCGCAAAAGGCCCGCGGTCGTTAATGCGCACAATGATGGATTTGCCGTTTTCCAAATTGGTAACACGCGCCATCACTGGCATCGGCAAAGTTGGGTGTGCTGCGGTCAGTAAATTCATATCAAAAATTTCGCCATTGGCGGTTCGGTTGCCATGAAATTTCGTCCCATACCAAGAGGCAATCCCTTTGCCTTCATATTTTGTATCTTCGCGTGGATAATACCACTGCTCTTCAATCTGGTAAGGTGTGCCGATTTTATAAATGCCACCAGCAGCCACTTGGCGGCTTTGATCCAATCGCCAAGCACAAGCCGCCATCAGCATACAAAAACCAAATATAACACCCACCCTCAAGAGCATCGCAATTATGTCCTTTGTCCAAAAAGTGTTTGCCGTGAAAGTAAATTCTGCTGCTTCATTTTAGCCCATCAGAAAAAGTGACGTAAAAGATAAAAGATTCGTCCACAATAAGCCAGTCATGCAACAATCGGGTTGATTGAAATTGAGCGGCGGCTTGAATAAGCACCGGTTTCAGGTTAGTTTATTTCCTGCGCAAAATCGTGCGGTGTAAATGTGAGACTGGAGAGGTGGCTGAGTGGTTGAAAGCGGCGGTCTTGAAAACCGTTGAGCGTTTGCGCGTTCCGGGGGTTCGAATCCCTCCCTCTCCGCCATTATTACTGGAGCATACGGAAATGAAAACCAAGCCTATACTCACCAAATCGGCATTAGCTATTTTTATCAGCCTTTCGGGCGCAACTGCTTTACACAGTGCGGAAACGAGCGCGGCAGTGAGTGCCGTTGAATACGACCCTGCTCGCAGAGAAATAATTTTAGATAACATCCGCGTTAAATTTGGTTTTGAGATGGAGTGCGGCCTGTTTGACGACCAAGCCTTGTATGCCTCTTTCGGATTGGAGCGGCAAATATATAAGTGTTCCAAGATTTTACTACCGATAGCTTTGAAAACAGGCAAATGGTTTGGGCGTTTGGAGTTGGCACCCCTTTACGATAGCGTCAAACGCGAATCCGAAACATATTTTGAGGATGCCGAATTCAAAACTAGAGTCATCAGCTATAAGGGAAATATAGACGGCAACAATCCATATTATGACTGGTATAAAAACTTAGGGTCAAGAACTTATTTTGTTGATGATTACCCGCTTCGCGAGGCTTATATCGGATATAATTTTGGCAAATCGCATCGGTTAATTGCCGGAAGAATTAGACATTCTGTGGGTTTTAGCGATGATGAATTGCCTTGGGAAGATGATGCCAAGTTCTCACCTTACGCAAACTGGCTGTCCCGCGACCTTCTTTCCGGCATAATATACACCATGCACCACCGCCTCTTGGGGGTAAGAGCCGGTGTGCTGGCGGGAAACAACCCGGCGAAAGCCTATGGCAACTATCTTGGTGGCATTCAAAATGCTAACCTAAAAGCCAATAATACGCCCAGTCTTTCGCTCAACCTTGATTTTAACATCGGCAGATTGTTTGGAGAAAATAAATCGAAACTTTTTGTCGGCGGCATTCGAAATATCGCCGGGTCAACTTATGACGAGGATATTAACGATGGGAAAAGAAGAAACAGCACTTATGTTTTTGGTGGCAAATTGAATTTCCCGTTAAGTGCTGTGAACATCAATTTATATGGCCAATACACCAAATATCTATCGGGCTTGAGTGAAGACTCAGCCCAAGCCCAAGTCAAACCTGAAAATCCTATTTTTCGCAATATAGAACAGGATGGTTATTATTATGCTGGTGAGGTTAGCTATAGGCAAATACGCGCTTACTATGCCTACGAAAAGTTTGACCGCTTTGATTTTAATGTTGATGACCGCATTGAGGAAAAATGCGACTCTCCACCACCGGATTTGCAGGGGCTAAAGCAAGAAAGTCGTATTTTCGGCTTTGATTATCTAGTCAATGACGCGGTTTATTTTAGGCTGGCCTATCATAAAATCAATAACCCGCTACAATGCGTTTCCGATATTTTAGATAGAAGTGACGATAGATTCAAAGCCACCCTTTCTGTGAATTTTTGAACTGTAATAAAGCGCGTCTAATCGTCCTCATTTAGGTCCGCCATTAACGCGCCAACCGTTGCGAACTTCTTGCCCTTCCCCGCCTCAAGTTCAACGATGGCCGATTGCGTGGCCGCGTTCGGCACTTTGACATCGAACGGCAGGCGATGTTCATCAGCAATCCGTCGCATCAGCAAGCGGATAGCATCTGATACCGACAGCCCCATCGCGTTGAGGGCGTCGTTGGCACGCTGCTTGGTAGCAGTGTCAATACGGGCGCGAACATAAGTATCTGCGTTGGGCATGAATATCTCCTAGAAATCACGCGCACAATGCAGTCACAAAAGGATTACATGTCAAATGGTGAGCCCGGAAGGACTCGAACCTTCGACCCACTGATTAAAAGTCAGTTGCTCTACCACCTGAGCTACGGGCCCCACCGGCGGCTTCTATACCACCACGCCCTTCAAATGGCAAATTTCGGTTGCGTGCGCCGTGCAAAAATACCATTCTGCTACAACTAATTTCAATAGGAGACCACATGAGCAAAGTCCAACCCCCAGCAAAGCTGAAAGGCTGGGAACAATGGGGCAATACAGAACCCTTTGAAGACTTGGCAGGCCCGTTTTTCTTCAAGAAAGACGAAGCCAAGGGAAAACATATCTCGGCCTTTCATTGCGCCCCACAGCACATGAATGGCGGCGGCTATCTGCATGGCGGTATGCTGATGACATTCGCCGATTACGCACTGTTCATTATCGCCTATGACGAACTCGACGCCGGGCGCGCCGTCACTATTTCCTGCCAGACGGAATTTTTGAAAGGTGCCGCCCCACTCGATGAAATTGTTTACGCCGATGGCGAGGTAACGCGCAATACGCGTAGTCTGGTTTTCATCCGTGGCCGCGTCTATACGGGCGATGAAACCACATTAATCACCTTCAACGGCATATTGAAGAAAATGGCCGAATAAGCTACGATGCAAGAATAGTAGAAGACCTAAGAGCAACCTAAGGGAGATGAGCATGACTGCTACAACACTGAGCGAGAAACGTCGAACGCTACTGGTTTTGAACGGCCTTGGCTTGCTTTTGACGTCACTCATTATTGGTTGGTTTTATTTCTTTTTCCTGCTCGGCGCGATTGACCTCTGGCCCTTTGTCACCGACATAAAGGTCGAGATTGGCGGCGACCGGCGGGCTTGGAACATGGCGCATTTAGAGGCGATTACCAATGGCTTGCTGCTGTTGTCCCTTGCGGCTCTAGCACCCTATATCCGCCTCGGCGCACTTGGGCAAACCATCGTCTTCTGGTCGTGGTTGGCTTTTACTTGGCTGTTCACTCTGCCTGCTTTCGCCAATGCGCTGTTCTCTACGCGCGGGCTGGAATTTGGCGGCGGACCGTTTACCGGTGATGTCACCATCAACAACATTATTTTCTTGAGCGGCTGGCCGGCCATGATCGGCGTTCATATTGGGGTGCCGCTCGCGGCTTGGGGCGCATGGCAACACTATAAAGCCACGCGGGGGGCATCATGAACATGAATGTCATGAACCCACAAAAGCCGAGCGCGGCGCAAGAACTGGTCGTGCGCAAAATCCCGTTCGACTTTCACGACGACATCAATCCAGTCTGGCACCCGACCAAACCTGAATGGAGCCATATGGTGAATGGCGCATCGCTCACCATGCCCTATCTGGAGCCGTTCCTCATCCGCACGATGCGCGAGGCCGTGAAACACATCACCGATAAAAACCTGATTAGCGATGCGAAAGGATTTATCGCACAAGAAGGCCAGCACTATCAAAACCATCGCACCTATAACGAACGCTTGAAAAGCAATGGCTACCCCGGACTGGCCGACATCGAAGACGAAATGAAAGCCGACTATCGCCGCATCCAATCCAAATCGTTAAAATGGCGACTGGCTTATACGGCCGGTTTCGAAACCATGACCATGGGGGTCACCAAATGGCTGATAGACAACCGGCG
>CAYQFO010000011.1:0-4112 GCA_964416815.1 uncultured Rhodobiaceae bacterium
CCTCTGTGTCGTCGGTCACATTGACTTTGGCAAAGCAACCGCCCAGCTCTTTGGCCACGGCTTCGCCTTTTTCTTCATTCAAATCAAAAATGCCGATTTTGACACCCTTGTCGGCAAATAAGCGGCCGGTGGCCTCGCCCAGACCCGATGCGCCACCAGTGATGATGGCGGTAATGTTTGAATCCAGCTTCATAATAGTCTCCCTTTGCATAGATTATATGGCCAAAACATATTGACTGAAGCCCACGCTGGCAAGCATTCAATTCGGATTTGGCGGTGTGGCGCGTGCCTCATAGCGGATAATGTAAAAGCTGGCACCGACAATAATCAGTGCGCCAATAATGGTATAGCTGTCAGGAATATCGCCAAACAGGAAAAAACCGGCAATCGCGGCCAGCACCAAACGCGAATAATCAACTGGCGCAATGGCGCTTGCCTCGCCCATACCATAGGCGCGAATAAAACAATTATGCGCCGATGTCGCCAAAATGCCCATAACAAACAGCAAGGTAAATTGCGTGAGGGACGGCATTTGCCAAACAAAAGCAGCGGGAACAGCAACCATCACAATGGCGACGACATTGGTATAAAACATCAGCGTGGTCGGCTTGTCGTGGCGCGAGGCAATGCTGACAAGTATGGAGGCAACCGCCACAAGCGCGGCGTGCCCCAATGCCGCCAATGCGCCTGCCGACATCATCATGCCGCCGCCGGGGCGCAGCATAATCAACACGCCAGCAAAGCCCACCAATGTTGCCAGCGCGCGGCGCGGCCCCACAAATTCAGCCAATATCAATGCCGCCAGTGGCACCACAAATAAATTGCGCGAAAAACCAATCGCCTGTGCATCGGCCAAAGGCAAATGCACAATCGCATAAAAGCCCAAAATCATCGCCGTTGAACCGATAACCCCACGAAAAACCTGCAGTGCCGGAATTTTGGTTTTCATGCCCTCAATCAAACCACCCGAGCGCGCAAAAATTGGCAAAATCACCATCAGTGCCACCAAGGCACGAAAAAAAGAAATCTGCAACGGGTGCAAGGCCGCGCCAAGATATTTCACCAATATGCTGGTGAGCGTAAATAAAACGGCAGAAGCCAACAGCCACATCGCAGCGCGGCGATTGTCTGCACCTTTGCTGGGCCGCTGCCCGCGCTTATTTTGCGCCATAATTATTTATTATGGTCAGTGGTCAAAATCACCTTGCCTTTAACTTTGCGGTCAGCCATTTGACGCAGAGCAATCCCGGCCTCTTCCAACGGATAACGACCGGAAATGTGCGGGCGGATTTTACCGTCTTTGTAAAATTGCATCAGCTCGGCCAGATTGGCTTTATTAGCCTCAGGGTTGCGCATGGTAAAGGCACCCCAAAACACGCCGACAATCTGGCAGCTTTTCAACAATGCCAGATTAAGTGGAATTTTCGGAATCGGGCCGGAGGCAAAACCAATCACCAAATAGCGCCCTTCCCAATTTATGGCCCGCAAAGCAGGCTCAGCATAGTCCCCACCAATTGGGTCATAGACCACATCGGCCCCTTGTCCGCCGGTCAGTTCTTTGATTTTATCCGACAGCTCTTTTTGCTGCTCGCGGCGCAATTCACCGGTCGGATAAAGCAATGTCTCATCGGCACCATGCTCAACACAGATATCAAGTTTTTCCTGCGTTGAGGCCGCCGCGATCACCCGTGCGCCCATAATCTTGCCCAATTCAACGGCGGCCAGACCGACACCGCCGGCCGCCCCCATGACCAACAGATTTTCACCAGCCTGCAAATGCGCTCTATCCTTCAACCCATAATGCGATGTGCCATAAGTCAATACCAAGGCCGAGGCCGTTTCCAAATCCATTGCATCTGGCACCGGAATACAGCTTCCAGCATTGAGCGCCAATTCCTCGACAAAGCCGCCATTGCCGCAAGAACCAATCACGCGGTCACCAACCTTCAGCGTGCTGACGCCCTCACCAAGTGATTTGACCACACCGGCCACTTCACCGCCCGGCGAAAACGGCAACGGCGGTTTGAATTGATATAGGTTTTGAATAATCAATACGTCAGGAAAATTTACCGCCGCCGCATGAACACTCAGCACCACTTCGCCCGGCCCGGCTTTCGGTGGCGGCACATCTTCCACCACCAGACTTTCCGGTGGCCCGAATTCCTTACATAAAACGGCTTTCATCGTCTTCTCCCTTATCATTTGCTTTCATTTGATGTGGCCTTATCATACGAAAAGCGGGGACAAAATGAAGGGATATTTTGGCATTGGCATTGAAGGCGCCTCAAAGCCCATGAATATGGGCAATCTGGTGCGTTCAGCGCATGCTTTCGGGGCTGGTTTTGTGTTCACCGTGGACGCGCATTATCGTGTGCGGGCGGCCAAATCCGACACCTCACGAACCCAAGACAGCGTGCCATGGTATGATTGGGACACGCTGAAAGACATGGTGCTACCGAAAAATTGCCGACTTGTCGGCATTGAGCTTGATGACGCGGCCACAGACTTGCCCAGCTTTACCCATCCGCGCTGCGCCGCCTATATTTTGGGGCCGGAGCGCGGCGATTTATCAGCCGCGATGCGCACACGCTGCGACCATCTTATTCGTATCCCAACCCGCTTTTGCCTGAATGTGCAGATTGCTGGTGCCGTTGTCATGTATGACCGCTTGCAGACGCTGGGACGCTTTAGAGACCGCCCGCTTATGCCAGGCGGCTCCGGTCGGCGTTAATGGCGCATTTTAATCATTGGCGCAACACTGGAATTGGCAGGCAAATTTGACTAATCTCACACACATGGAAATAATCCGGCAGAAATTTACGATAGCGATGCAGCGCATGGGGGGGGCTGCATGGGCGACAGTTTTGCTATTCAGCTTATTATGCGCCTGTCTGCACCCCAGCGATGCTTTCGCCAAATCCCAAAAAATCAAACCAAAAGCAACATATAAAACTTGGCGTCTTTTTGTTGAAGGCAGGGGGCGGACGCAGATTTGCTATCTTATCGGCAAACCCCGCCAAAGCCGCCCGCGCAAAGTTCGCCGTGGTGACATTTTTCTGTCGGTGAGCCATCGTCCCGGGCAAGGTGTCCGCCATGAGGTGAGTGTGCATATCGGCTATCCATTTTCTGAAACATCCAAACCATTTGCGCGGGTCGGCAACAGGGAATTTGCTTTTTTTACCGGTGCGGAAGCCCAAACCGGTAACGAAGAATGGGCCTGGTTGAGACATGTTGATGCACAGCCACGCCTTGTTACCGCCATGAAACGCGGTAATATATTGATTTTCAAAGGCATTTCGGCGCGCGGCACATTGACGACAGACCGCTATTCATTGGACGGCTTTACCGCCGCCATGCGCGCCCTGAACAAAGCCTGTCCGCGCCGATAGCATGACGGTTATTTCCCCTATCTCCTCCGGCCATCTTGCCGACAGTCTTATCGGGCTTGACCGGCCTGCGCTGCGCACCGCTTTGCAGAAACTCGGCGTGCCGGACAAACAGCTTGCCATGCGCACTGGCCAGCTTTGGGGCTGGCTCTATCATCATGGCGCAGATGATTTTAATACCATGCACACCATATCGAAAGAATTGCGTGCCAAGCTTGCCGCGCACCACACCCTCAACCGAGCGACCATGAGCGCACGGCAAGTCTCCAATGACGGCACACGCAAATATCTATTCAAACTGGCCGACGGCTATGAGGTGGAAACAGTCTATATTCCCGAAGCCGCACGCGGCACGCTGTGTGTATCAAGCCAAGTCGGCTGCACGCTGGCCTGCCGTTTCTGCCATACCGGCACGCAAAAATTGGTGCGCAATCTAACCGCAGCCGAAATTGTCGCTCAACTGGTTGCCGCGCGTGACGACCTTGAAGACTGGGGCAACAGCACAAGCCCCCCTATCAATAGCACGAGACGCCGCATCACCAATCTGGTGCTGATGGGCATGGGCGAACCGCTTTACAATGTCGATAATGTGGCAACCGCGCTGAACACCATATCGGATGGCGATGGCCTGTCTTTGAGCCGCCGCCGCATCACCCTGTCGACCGCAGGCGTGGTGCCGGAAATTATCCCTATGGGCGAGAAAACCGGCGTCATGCTGGCAATTTC
>CAYQFO010000011.1:4122-18379 GCA_964416815.1 uncultured Rhodobiaceae bacterium
GAATTGCGCGACGCGCTGGTGCCGTTGAATAAAAAATACCCGATTGGTGAATTGCTACAAGCCTGCCGCCACTATCCGGGGCTGTCCAATGCGCGGCGCATCACATTTGAATATGTCATGCTGAAAGGCGTTAATGACAGTGATGCCGAAGCCAAAGAACTGGTGCGCTTGCTTAAAGGCATTCCGGCCAAAATTAACCTCATCCCGTTTAATCCATGGCCGGGTGCACCCTATGAATGCTCCGACTGGGTGCGGATTGAAGCATTTGCCGAGATTGTCAATCGCGCCGGTTATGCAAGTCCGGTGCGCACACCGCGCGGCCGCGACATTATGGCCGCCTGCGGCCAGTTGAAATCAGCCAGTGTGAAACAAACCGCCGCCGCCCGCAAAATGGCCGAATTGGCGGCACGGCGTTTGCAAAAGCCGGT
Source organism: uncultured Rhodobiaceae bacterium (assembly GCA_964416815.1). GTDB lineage: Bacteria > Pseudomonadota > Alphaproteobacteria > RS24 > RS24 > JBPCVS01. The sequence goes on from CAYQFO010000011.1 coordinate 4,551, forward strand.
GGGGTAAGCTTAAGCTGTCTTGCTCTTACTCGCGTGGCAGGCTAAAACCCGCGCAGGAGACACGCGCATGAGCGATATTAAAAAAGTAGTCTTGGCCTATTCCGGCGGGCTGGATACGTCAATTATCCTGAAATGGTTGCAGGAGACTTACGCTTGCGAGGTGGTGACGTTCACCGCCGATTTGGGGCAGAGCGACCATCTATCAGAACAAGGCGAAACCGAGTTGGACGCGGCGCGCAAAAAAGCCGAAATGCTGGGCATAAAGCAAATTTATGTTGAGGATTTACGCGAAGAATTCGTCCGCGATTATGTGTTTCCGATGTTCCGCGCCAATGCGCTTTATGAGGGTGTGTATTTGCTTGGCACCTCGATTGCGCGGCCTCTGATTGCCAAACGGCAGGTGGAAATTGCCGCCGAGACGCGCGCCGATGCCGTGTGCCACGGAGCCACCGGCAAGGGCAATGACCAAATGCGTTTTGAACTGGGCTATTACGCGCTTAACCCCGACATTAAAGTGATTGCCCCGTGGCGCGAATGGGGTTTAGCGTCGCGCGAAAAGCTGATTGCCTATGCCGAACAGCATCAAATTCCAGTGCCGAAAGACAAGCGCGGTGAGGCTCCCTTTTCGGTTGATGCCAATTTGCTGCACACATCGAGCGAAGGCAAAGTGCTGGAAAACCCAGCCGAACCGTGTCCGGAATATGTGTTTCAGCGCACTGTCGCCCCCGAAGACGCGCCCGACAAACCGACCGAAATCAGCATCGGCTTTGAGGCCGGCGATGCCGTGTCGATTGATGGCGAGACGCTTTCGCCCGCCACGCTATTGCAAAAGCTCAATCAACTGGGCGGGGCCAATGGTATTGGTCGGCTTGACATGGTGGAAAACCGCTTTGTCGGCATGAAATCGCGCGGCATTTACGAGACGCCGGGCGGCGCGGTGTTGCTGGCCGCCCATCGCGGCATGGAATCGCTGACATTGGACGGCGGCGCAGCGCATCTGAAAGACGAGCTGATGCCGCGCTACGCCGAGCTTATTTATAACGGCTTCTGGTTCTCGCCCGAGCGCGACATGCTGCAAGCCCTGATTGACGAAAGTCAAAAATTCGTCACCGGCGAGGTGACGCTGAAGCTTTATAAGGGGTCAGCGAGCGTGGTGGCGCGGCACTCGCCTTATTCGCTTTATTCTGAGGCACATGTGACGTTTGAGGAAGACGCGGTTTACAACCAGCAAGATGCCGAAGGTTTTATCAAACTTAACGCCCTGCGGCTAAAACTGCTGGGACGGCGGAAAAAATAACGGCACAACCAGCTAACAATGTATATAGCGCGTGCGGATTTGCCCGCCTTGATATTTTTTCGGAATACGTTTGTTTTCATAGAAAACACAAACTTCCGGCGTGGCCGGATGACCTTCAAAAGCGTAGCGTTTGTCCGGCATCAGTATCCACTTATCGGCAATAAATACACCGCGACATAGATTGTCGACAACGCCAAGCACATAATCGGCCTGCTCGGCGTGATGCCGATTTATACGCCATGACTGCCGCACGGCCTCATAGAGTGAGCCGCGGCCGGTCACAACTGGATAGGATGTTTTGATAATCAAAATTTTGTGACCATTTTGTATCTTCATTTCCGGCGCACCATATTCGGCAATGAGCTGTAGCGCATTTGCCGGACCACGAGCAGCATCATGGCCACGCATTTCGTTGGTGAGCCCCGGATAAACGTCAATCAACGCAGACTCCACTTGCAACGCCGCCGATTCGGTTAACCCATGTCGGTGAATGACATGAACAACCTCTAATCCGGCCAGTTTAATCTCCCGTATAGTGCTAATTTTCTCCGAAATTCGGTCGGCTTTACCTTCTTCAGCCGCAACTTCGGATAGGGACAATCGGTCATGCACATGGTCAAACACCCGATTGTTTTTACCCTTGCCGACATAAAAAGTTTCGCCATTGCGCGGGTCAATCAACCGATAGACGTAATATCCAAGCTCTCTTGCAACCTTTAACGAGAATTCGTTTTTTTCTTCAGTCATTTGTTTGCCCAAACTTCCGACTCTTCCACGCCCGCTTGACGGCAAGCGACGGTGATGTCTTTTGAGTTTGTGTCAAGTATTTCGTGATTTACTTTACACAAACTTATTTGTCTTCATTACACTTTACCTAAATAAACGACATTTTCCTAGCAACCTACTATATGTAGAAAATAGCTAACAAAAGAGACGAAAATGATAAACATATTTATTGACGGCGATACTGGCACGACGGCGTTGAAAATCCACGAACTTTTAGAGACGCGCGACACCATCAACTTTGTGAGCCTGCCCGAAAGCGAGCGAAAAAATAAAAACGCCCGCAAACAGGCGCTCAATAGCTGTGATTTGGCCATTTTGTGCCTGCCCGACGATGCTGCCCGCCAAGCTGTGGCGATGATTGAGCAGACCCATGTGCGGGTGATTGACGCCAGCACAGCGCATCGTATAGCGCCCGATTGGGTGTTTGGCTTTCCCGAATACGCCGCCGACCAACGCGACAAAATTGCCGCCGCGCGTCTGGTAGCCAATCCCGGCTGCTATGCGATTGCCGCCATTTCCCTGCTAGCACCGCTGGTGCAGAGCGGCCTGCTGGCGGGCCATGCCCCGCTCAGTATTTTTGCTGCCTCCGGCTATTCCGGCGGCGGTAAAAAAATGCTGGCCGAGCATGAGGCGGGCGATTTGCCGCCCCATTTTTTCTATCGGCTTGGCGGCAATCACAAACATTTGCCGGAAATCACCCACTATAGCGGCCTCACCAAGCCGCCGATTTTTGTGCCGAGTGTCGGCGCATTCGCGCAGGGCATGGTTGTGGCCATTCCCTTGCCGCAGGCTTTTTTCATCTCGCCGACCGAGCCAGCGACCACTATGGCCGCATGGCAAGCTCGTTTTGGCGAGGGCGGCAAAGTCTACCTTCAAGAAGCAGAAACCGCAGAAACCGATATTGATTGGCGGCTGGCACCCATGGCGCAGGCTGGTGATGACCGGCTGGCGTTACAAGTCTTTCGTGTCAATGGCACCGATGACCTGCTCGCCGTGGCGGGTTTGGATAATTTGCTGAAAGGGGCCGCCGCCAATCTGGTGCAGAATATGGAGCTGATGTTCCCGCAAATAAAGTAAGTTAGACTTCTACCTCGTCAATGCCCGCTTGGCGGTAGGCGGCGATGAGCGTGTTGCGCAAAAGGCAAGCAATCGTCATCGGGCCGACACCGCCCGGCACCGGCGTAATATGCGCCGCGACTTTTGAAACGGCAGCAAAATCAACATCACCGACCAGACGCGTTTTGTCTTTTCCTTTTTCCGGTGCCGACACACGGTTAATGCCGACATCAATCACGCACGCCCCCGCCTTTACCCAATCGCCCTTGACCAGCTCGGCGATGCCAACAGCGGCAACCAATATATCGGCATTGCGGCATATATCGGGCAGATTTTGGGTGCGCGAATGCGCCAGCGTCACTGTGCAATTTTCATGCAAAAAAAGCTGCGCCAGAGGCTTGCCGACCAAATTGGAGCGACCAATCACCACCGCATGTTTGCCAGTTAAATCGCCCAATGTCTCTTTAGCCAAAATCAGTGAACCAAGCGGCGTGCAAGGCGTCAAAGCCGCCCCTTTACCGATAAGATGGCCTGAGACCAAACGACCAGCATTGAGTGGATGAAGCCCGTCCACATCTTTGGCCGGGTCAATCGCCTCAATCACGTGCTGTTGCGAAATCTGCTCCGGCAGCGGAAATTGCACCAATAGGCCATGCACGGCAGGGTCGGCGTTCAATTCACCAAGTTTGGCCAGCAAATCAGCCTCGCTTGTATTTTGCGGCAGACGAAAAGTAAATGATCCCATGCCCGCTTCTTTGGTCGCAATGCCCTTATTGCGCACATAGACTTCACTGGCCGCATCCTCGCCCACCAGAAGCACCGCCAGACCGGGTGTAAGATTATGATTTTTCTTAAGGGTTTCCACCGCCGCGCCAACGCGACCCCGCAAGCCCGCAGCAAGCGTTTTTCCGTCAATCACATGTGCCGCCATACTCAACTCTAATTAGCCATCGGCACCAGTATTTCCCACATCAGATTGCGTAAAAATATCAGCCCCAATATCAGTATCAGCGGCGACAAATCAATGCCGCCCATATCCGGCAGAAAACGACGAATGCGACGATAGGCCGGTTCGGTGAGGCGATTCAGTGCATCACCAATCAGATAAACATAGCGATTGCGTAAATTGACAATCTCAAAAGCAACCAACCAGCTAAGGACGGCTGACGCGATAATCACCCAAATATAAATCTCAATAATCGTATTTATCAGCGTTAGCAGTGCATACATGAGCCTGTTTCCAGCGGCGGGTTAATCCATGATGGAAGAACCGTCACTCCGCATATAAATTGATTGGAGCGGTTTTTCCATCACTTTGCGAACCATCGGTTCAAAAGCCTCCAACGGCATGGACTTATAATTCGGGTCAAAAGCAGTTTGGTCATAAAGATGGCAGAATTGCGCCGTATATTCAAAATGCTCGTGGCCACGAAACGCCTCGCGTGCATCGCGGTCCAAACCAATATGGTGGAAGAAATAATAACCCTGAAAAATGCCGTGATTTTGCATCATGAAATAATTGGCGTCAGAAATAAACGGCTTCAAAATCGCCGCCCCCAACTCAGCATGGTTAAACGTAGCAAGCAAATCGCCAATATCATGTATCAGCGCACAGACCACATATTCTTCATCCTTGCCGTCCTTATGGGCACGGGTTGCGGTCTGCAGGCTGTGTTCAAAGCGGTCAACGGCAAAGCCGCCAAAGTCGCCTTGCAATAATTTCAAGTGACCCATCACGCGGTCCGGCAAGGTTTTGGAAAACTCACCAAAAGCGGCGGAAATTTTTGCGTAATCTTCACCCGTGCCATCAGCCATTTGATGGAACTGGGCGCGGTCATTGGTATCGTCAAGCATATCAAGCTCCCTCGTTTTTTCGATTGTGCCAAGTCTACATCATTTTGGCAATTGTCTTCCACATGTTTCCAAGGTTAAACTGGCAAACCGTAAAAATAAAGGAGATGACGATGCTGGCTTATGTAACGCTTGGAACCAATAATACCGAAAAAGCACTGACCTTTTACGAGCCTTTCATGGCCGCAATGGGCGCCAAAAAATTGTTTGATAATGGCCGCCTGCATTTTTTTGGCACCGGGCCGAATACTCCGATGATTGCCATCGGGGGGCCTTATGATGAAAAAACCGCGACAAACGGCAATGGCACAATGGCCGCCCTGCCCGTGGCCAGCCGCGAAGAGGTTGACCGATTATATCAAAAAGCACTTGAATTTGGCGGCGTCTGCGATGGTAAGCCGGGCGAACGCATGGCAACATTTTATGCGTTTTACGTGCGTGACCCTGACAATAACAAATTATGCATTTGTAAAATAGGCTAACCGGTTGAGCCGGTAACATCTGGACTTTTCACATCCGGACCGGGGCGATTGGGCGAGGCGTAATTTTCTGGCCGTAGCCCTTCGCATTGGTCGTATAGGTCATAAAGCTTTTGCATTGCTTCATCCAACTTGCCTTCTTCGGGATGACACTGATAGGCCACGGAAACTTCTTTTTTCTTGGCGTCAAGATAGGCAACAACAATCGGCACATTGGCGGCCAGCGCGATTTGATAAAACCCGGTTTTCCAATGCGTGCGCGCAGAACGTGTGCCTTCCAATGTAATCAACAGATTAAAGCGCTCGCGCGTTTTGAACATTTTGCTCATCTCGCGTACCCGCGCGCCGACTTGGCGGCGGTCAATCGCGATACTGCCGCAATAACGCAAAAACCAGCCCAGCGGCCCGACAAACAAAGTGTGCTTTATCATCACATTCATCTGCATGCGATAGACAAATAACACCATCACAAATAAAGCAAAATCCCAATTTGACGTATGCGGGGCCACAACAATCACGCATTTTTTAAGCGCCGACGGAACCGGATTAGGGCAACGCCAACCACTCACCCATAGAATGGGCCAAAAAATCAGCCGCAAAAGCGGTGTCAGAATAGGCGTATTAAACAGAGTCATTATGTTCTCCTCCCATGATCGTCGCCGATAAGCGACAGGCTATCCAAATGCAGTGCCTGATAGCCGGAACGCTCAGCCATGACGGCAAACATTTCATCACCGCGCTCGGTGCGCTGCACCAGCATGGACGAAACAAGTGCCATAATAAGACCAGTAAAAGCCGAATAACGGTAATCCGTCCAAGCCGCTTCAAAATCGTAAGAACCCTCCGGCAAGTTTAAGTGCACCAGATAATCAGCCAGCAATTTTTTTTCCATCGCCGCCCGCATATTCGGGTCGGCAAAACCGGTTGAAATGCAATAAGCAACATCCACCATGGGCGCACCGGCACTGAGCGTCTGCCAGTCAAGAATAATCACGCGCTCGCCATCATCGCGATACAGCATATTGTCCAGCCGTAAATCACCATGGCTCAGCACCAGCGGGGTTTGACGTGGCGCCCTATAGGCTTCAAACCGCGCCACCAAATCGCTGGTCAGTTCTAAAATTTCCGGGGCCAGCCGCCCCTGATAGCGGGCCACAAATTCGGGCGTTATCACCGGCAGCATTTGCTTAACCATTTCCTGATTGGCTTTCGCGTAATTCAACCAAACAATTTCAGCCAATGCCGTATCATTCCAACGAAAGCCGTGTAGGTGCGCGGCTTCGGCCAGTGCGGCAGCGACATCATCAACACCGACACCCGTCATCTGGTCAATTTGTTTGGCCGGAGCGCAATCTTCCAGCAACAGCACAAAATCGGCACCCTCATTGGCCAAGGCAACATGATAGGGACGCGGCACACGCACACCCGAAGCAAGTGCCATTTGCCCATACCAATTCGTTTCGATTTCATAAAGATGCATGTTTTTTGCCGTCTCGCGGCTGGTCGCATCCGCCGCCGGACATTTGGCCACCAAACTGGACGGACCATCAAAACCATCCCACGCCAATTGCAGGCGATAGCTGTCCGCCACTTGCCCAGTGCCGACCGGCGAAAACGCCACCTTTTGCAAACTGCCAACCGGCGCACCCAGCGCATCGGCCAGAAATTGCGACGTCATTTCATCGGGGTGACACGGCAGGCTCATACGACAATCCTATCCAGTAATTCTATCCAGAAGGCCTTCAAAGCCGGACGGCGCATGCGCCCCAATGAACATTTGTTCAATCACACCTTGCCCTTCAAACACCTTGCCCTCATGCTCAAGCACGACCTTGCAGAGTTGCTGGATGTGCAAATTCTGCATCTGCCCGGCTTTAAGCTCATCTTCGGCTTTTTCTGCCTCAATCACATCATAAGCGATACGCTCAGCCCCATGATGGCACCCATGCCCCCATTCGGAATGCGTATAGCCCAGCCCCTGCATATAAAATCGCGTGGCTTGCGGGGTAAAACGAGCCTGCGCACCACCCCCCAATGCCACATGCAAGGCCGAAATGCGGCGCGTGTCGGCCTCATAGCTTGGCGCGAAATCCACTGTTTCATATGCCGTGCAGCTGCCCGCTTTCAGCAAATCAACCACAGCGCGGCGATTCCACGCATCACCCATAGCATCATCATTACTGTGCGCAAACACGCAAGCATCGGCAAAATTAACCGGCGTCCACAGCCAATAAAATTGCGGTTCGCTTGGCGGCACATTGGCTTGCGGGTCGGCTGTGCCGACCGGTCGCAACCCCCAGCTACGGTCGCGTGTGCCAAGACAACCATCAACCGTTATTTCTTGCCCGTTAAGGGCAAAACCGCCTTGCCAGCTGATATTTTGTGTCGCCCGCGTATAATCCATAAACAATCTTGTGCCGTTGCGACGGGTAAAGCGCGGCTCCTCAATCGCATCATGTCGCGCCGTCGCCGTCAACGTGCCGGTTAGCCCGTATTCATTATCAGCAATGGTGATGCGGGTTTGGTGAAGCGGCACCACAATCTCGACCTTAATCGGGCCAAGCTGCAAATTAAGCCGGTCACCCTGCATTTCCTTTGAGCTACGCAAATTATGCTGCCGACCGCCAACCAACAGACACACCGATGCATCCATGATATTAAGCTGCGGATAAACACCCAGTGCCACGGCAAAAAACACATCGCCTGATGCGCTATAGCCGTTAAAGAAAAACCGGTCATAAAAATTGCGGTCACTGCCTGCAAAGGCCAGTGGTTCCGGCGTTTGGTGAAGCGGATAATCATCGGCCGGGGTCAACATAAACGCCCTCCTGACGGGTCACATAGCAGAAATGCCGCCATCGATTTTCAACTCAGCACCGGTCATAAACTTGCTTTCATCACTGGCCAGATAAAGCACACCATAGGCAATATCATCGGGCTCACCAATCGTTCTCATTGGTATCTGCCGTGCCAATTTGGCCTTTAAGTCTTCGCGGTCCATGGAACCAGCCATTTCGTCAATAATGGGCGTGTCAATGAAAGTCGGATGAATTGTATTTGAGCGGATATTATAACCGCGATTGGCGCAGTGCAACGCCACTGATTTCGACAACAGCCAGACCCCCGCCTTGGCCGAGTTATAAGCGGCCATATTGTGTCCGGCGATAAGACCGGCAATCGACGAGATATTGATAATCGACCCCGGTGCGTGCGGCACCATGAGCGGGATGGCATATTTGCAACCAAGAAACACACTGTCGACATCAACTTCATGGACACGTTTCCAAGTCGCAAAATCAGTTTCTTCCACCGTCGTGCCGCCACCAATGCCAGCATTATTGAGCAAAACATTAAGCCCGCCCATATCCTCATGCGCCGCGCATAGAGCATCCTGCCAGTTCTGTTCATGCGTAACATCCAGCCGATAGGCAAAGCCATGGCCCGGATGCGCGGCATTGATTTCTTCGCTAACGGCGGCGGCACCGGCTTCATTAATATCGGTAATCGCGACTTTTGCTCCTTCGCGCGCCAACATCAACGCCGAAGCGCGTCCCAAACCGGACGCAGCACCAGTGACAAAAGCCATTTTTCCTTGAACCCGCATGCTAATTCCCCTTTTTCGCCTGTTTGTTGCGGCCAAGCGTCGCACGAATAGCCGCCTTGCTTTCTTCTGAGCCGGTAAGCAGCGCATATTGCTCGCGATCCATAAAAGAAGACACATAATTCAGCGCATGGGCGTGCGCATTGACCGCCTGCTTACTCATCCGCACCGGCACGGGCGGTAGGGCGGCAACTTTAGTGGCTAATTTTTCCGCCGCCGCCAGCGTATCGCCATCGCGCGTAACTTCATCAATCAACCCCCAAGCAAGCGCCTCTTCGGGAGGACAATCTTCACCCAGAATTATCAATTTTTTGGCACGCGCCGGACCAATGAGCGCGGTAATACGCGGATTGGCCTGCCAACTCATATTCATATTGAGCGGGACTTCCGGCAGCCGCAGACGCGCTGACGCGCCGCAAATGCGCCAGTCACAAGCCACCGCCAGTGCCAGCGCACCCCCAAGGCAATAGCCCTCTATGGCCGCTATGGTAATTTGTTCCAACGCCTCCCAAGCCGCGCACATATCCGGCCCCAAAAGAATAGCTTGGCGTTGTTCCAATCTGGACAAATGGTCGGAGCGCATGGCCGGATCCCTAAGGTCGGCTCCGGCGGAAAACACCGGTGCGCCGCGAACAATTACCACATGGGTCGAAATATCGGTTTTCAGCCAGCGCGCAATGTCGCGCAGACCAGTCATAATGTCGGCCGATAACGGATTGCGGCCATCGCCGCGGTCAAGCACAATATGAGCTACGGGGCCATTGCGCGTGACCTGCAAACCCTGCGGCCAATCAGGCATATTTCCCCAAACATCCACGAAACCCTCCCTCAATTCACAATCTCAGCACGTCGGGCAAACGTGACAAAAGGCAATTCATGAAAATAATAAAGAAAACCGGTTTTACTTCAGTTTGTGCGCCAATATACCGAGGTCGCCATAGAGCAACACTTCGCCCTCACCACCGCGTGAAACATTGGAAAAGCTCAACCTATCAGGCCGCACAATCGCCGTAAAAGTTTTACCCCTGTTTTTGGAAATCAACACCGAACCAGACAAGCCAGTCAGCACGATACGACCATCGGCCAGTTGCGTACCGCCGGAAATGGAGCGGTCAGAATTGGTCTTTGCCTTCTTCCATTTCTTGCCGCCATTACTGCTGATGTAAGCACTGCCACGCATGCCCCAAACCAGCAAACGACCGGCTTTTAAGGCCATACCGCCCCAAAACGAGCCATCGTAACCGCTTTTCAGCGCCGTAAACGTGCGACCACCACTGGTTGATTTATAAATCGTGCCAAATTCGGCCGGAATATAAATATGCCCCTTGGCATCGGCGAAAATATCATTCAGATGGAAGTCACTATCGCTGCTTGCAATCAACGAACGCGGTGTCCAGCTTTCACCGCCATCAGAGGTAGACAGCACGGTGGAAAAAGCACCAACGGCCAATCCGTTTTTGTCGTTGGCAAAATAAATACCAAAAAGGGGATTTTCGCCCCGCCGCTCAGTAAATTTTAAGTGCCAATTTTCGCCACCATCTATGGTTTTCAAAATCGTTGTGTCATGGCCAACGGCAAAACCGGTTTTGTCATCAGCAAAAAACACACCAGTCAAAGTAGCGCGGGTCGGCACACTTTCGGCCTGTTTCCAATTTTGCCCATTATCATCAGAATAAACAATGTGGCCAAACTCACCAACAGCAATAAGGCGTTTGCCAGTGTCGGCGACATCCAACAATAAAGCCTTAGTGGCCAATTTGCTCGGCAAGGCATGTTCAAATGGCTCAATAGCCGCTGCCGGAAACGGCACCGAAGCAAACAATGCCAAACCAAACAGAGCTCCAAAAAAACCAGTAAACTTCTTGAGCGTCATTCTATCCTCCCTTTGCCGTGTCACGGCCTAACCTCCTAGAACTTTATTGCGCACAGCCATGCGAGGCAAGCAAAATTGACGTGTTTTTAAGCTATCGCCCCAGACGGCGGATATTGCTCGGCGTATAACGTTTGTCATTAAGATGGTCAGCCTTGAAATCAATCGGTTTTTCCTCATTAACCAAACCAATCATTAAATATCGACCGACCACTAAATCATAAACCGTCTCGCCTGAACCGCCGCAGAGTGGTATTTCATATTGCACACCACCCCCCAGTTCCTGCACCCGCCACAATTGCCCTCGCCCATCATAAATATCGGCGGCAACAATGCCCTTGGTGTCTTCGTCAATATAAAAAACACGACGCTGATAAACATGGCGAAAGGTTGGTTTCAGCGTGCCGACCACTTCCCATACGCGATGGCGTTCATAGCGCATAACATTCTGATTGATATGCTTTTTGTCAATCAGCTCGCTATAAGGCGTCAGCACACGGCGGTAATTATTATAGGCAATGAATTTTTCGCTACGCCCGCGCACCGTCCAATTAAACCGGTCAGGCGCACCATTATAACCCCCAAAGCTGTCGGCAGTGGTAATACCGTCAGAATTAGTGCCGGGATTGTCATAGGCAATGGTCGGCGCTCGGCGCACGCGGCGTGTGCCGGGGCTATACGTCCAAGCACGGCGGCTCTCCACGGCCATGTTCAGACTTTCTTGCACCAACACCACATAACCAGCCATGCGCGCCGGTGCTTTGGTCTGCAATAAATAAAGGATAGAGATATTATCCAGTTGTTCAGCCGTGCGCATTTGTGGGTCAGACCAGCGCAAAATCGCGTCATCATGCACGGTAATTTCATAATAACTACCGTTCTGATTGACCGGGATGGCGGTAAATTCGCGTTGCAATTTGAAACTACGATAACGCAGCGTATGATTCCAAACAATCTCCAGCCCATTATTGGGAATCGGGAACGGGGATGCCATAATCGCCTTGGCCACACCATTACCACCGGCCACCAACGCTCCGATGGCAGCGTTTTTTCGCGCCGCCTTGTAAACAAAATTAGGCTGCGCACAAGAACGGCGAGAAGGGTAAACATTCATGAAATAAGTCGGGTATTGCTGCATCAATGCCTTCTGCCCGCGCGTGATGAAAGCATCATATTTTTTCGCATTTCCAGCATTAACACGAAATAAGGGCTTGTCAGCCGCAAACGGGTCTGGCAAATGCTTGCCCGATTTATAGCCAATGCCCTTAGGCGGCTTGGTAATGCCACCGCGCCATTTGGGAATTGTGCCGGCGGCATTACCGGCGCGTTCCGACCCCAGTGGCGTCAAATCTTTACCAAGACGGGCTTGTTGTGCCAGTGGCACTGCGGCGGCCAACGGCGCCGTCAGCATTACAAAAAAGAAACAAGGAAAAATATGTTTGGACAATGTCATCATGCCCTCATTTGACAGACAAGAAGAAAGACAAAGGAAAGACAAAAAAAGGGCGACACCTGAGTGCCGCCCTTAAAATTGCTTGCTTCAAATTACCGTCCAAGACGCTTGACGTTGGCCGGAGTGTAATATGATGGCGACAGATAGTCCAAACCGCGGACGATGTTCGCCGGACGGCCTGATTTCAACTGCAGAACCATATATCGACCAGCCAGCAGGTCATAAACCCACTCACCGCCCGTGGTCCAGCACGTCGTGGCTTCTGGACGATAGTCCGGTGCTTGACCGATTTCTTGAATGCGCCACAGCTCACCACGTCCGTCATACATTTCACCAGCCGACATCTGACCACTGTCTTCGTCCATGCGCAAAACGCGCTTGGCGTAAATATGACGCGCAGAGGATTTCAGATTGCCTTCGACAACCCACTGACGGCGCATTTCATAACGCACGACATCCTGATTGGCATGACCCGGTTTCACCAGCTTGTCCACCGGTGCCAGATTAACATTATAGTTATTCTGGATTGACAGTTTGTCTTGCTTGCCGACAACCGTCCAGTCATAGCGGTCAGGGGCGCCATTATAGCCGTCATACTGGTCCGATGTACCCATGCCGTCACCATTGGTGATCGGATTGTCATAGGCAATGTTCGGCGCACGACGCACACGACGCGTTCCCGGGCTGTAAGTCCAAGCCTTACGGCCTTCTTTGGTCATGTTCAGCGTTTCGTGAACCAACACCACATTACCAGCACGACGCGCCGGAGCCGAAGTATAGGCAACGAAGTAAATCGAGATATTGTTCAAATCCTCAGCCCGCCTGTTTTGCGGATTGGAATAGGGGAACACCACCTCATCACGCGTGAAAGTAAGGGTATAATCGCCCCCTGCCGTCGGTGCCGCATAGTTGAAGTCGCGGGCAATGCGCTCACCACGATAACGCAGCGTATGGTTCCAGACAATTTCCAGCCCCGAAGATGGAACCGGGAACGGTGCCGACATAATCGCTTCGGAAATACCGTTACCACCATCGACCAGTTTGCCGACTTTGGCATTGCGGCGACTGGCCTTATAGACAAAGCTCGGATAGGTGCAATTACGCCGTGACTGATAAACATTCAGCTTATAAGTCTTCGGATAAGTCGCCAGCATCGCTTTATGGCCAGTTGTCAACTGACGGCCATATCTTGACGCATTGGCCGCCGTGATGGTGTATTTTTTCCGGTCACGAGCATAAGGGTTGGGCAATGCCCCACCTTTATAGCCCCGCAATAGGGATTTGGAACTAATGCGCTTGCCGCTCCATTTTGCAACACCGCTTTTAGAACCGGCACGTTCTGACCCCATTGGGGTCAAATCTTTGCCCAGACGCTTAGCTACGCTAGATGGCACTTCGGCCATAGCGACACCAGCTGTAAGGCTCAGTGTCAGGGC
>CAYQFO010000012.1:0-14814 GCA_964416815.1 uncultured Rhodobiaceae bacterium
ACCTCGGCCTCATCAAGCAAGCTGATACATGGAGGTTTGCGCTATCTGGCTGGCGGTCACATTCGATTGGTGCGCAAAGCTCTTTATGAACGCCGCGTCTGGCAACGTATTGCCAAACATTTAGTTGTTCCCATGACTTTTGTCTTGCCAGTTCACGAAAATCTCCGGCACAATCACTTGCTGATGCGCCCATTTTTGATGCGGTTGGGACTTGCCGCCTATGACTGGCTGGCTTTCGACCGCAATATGGGTGCTGATCCGGCGCAGCATATGCCCGGCCATCGCACATTGAATGTGCCGCAAACTTTGAGCCTGATGCCCGGCCTGCAACGTGACGGGTTAACCGGCGGGCTAATTTACCATGATGCCATCATGCAATCGCCTGAACGTTTATGTCTTGGCCTTTTAACAAGTGCTGTGGAAGCAGGTGGTGTGGTCGTCAATTATGCCGAAGCGACCGATTTCATACGCGAGCACAACCAACTCACTGGTGTGAAAGTCAAAGACAGGCTGAGCAGCAAAACCGCCACCCTTAAAGCGCAGTTGATTGTCAATGCGACAGGTCCGTGGGCTGATTTTTTGATGCAACGCGCGCGCCTCAACAAAATGCCTGCAAACAAAACACAGGGTCAAGTGCCCAAAAAGCTTGTGCGCTCCAAAGGCATTCACTTTCTCACCCGCGATGTTACCCGCGGGACAGCATTGGCCATTCCGGTTGATAACGAGCATTTATTTGTTGTGCCGTGGCAGGGGTGTTCGCTGTTTGCCACAACCGACACACTGTTTGATGGCGACCCTGACAGCGTTTCGGTTGCGTGTGAGGATATCGCCCTATTGCTACGCAAAGCGCAGACGGCTCTACCGGCACTGGGGTTGACGCATCGTGACATTATTTATGCTTATGCCGGTTTGCGCCCACTAGTGGCCGATATTGCTGATACGCCCGACACCACTTATGGCATCAGCCGTGGCGCGGAAATTATTGACCATAGCCGCACCGGAGGACCAGCCGGTCTGATTTCGGCACTGGGCGGCAAATGGACAAGCAGCCGCCATTTGGCCGAACAAATTGTTGATTTGGCGTTTAAGCATTTGCGCCGCCCATCGCCGCGTTGCCGCAGCGCGCACACGCTGATTGCCGGTAGCCCGCGCGAACCGTTTGATGGCTTTTTGGCAAACATGCGCGCCGAATATGACAATTTTGACCCGCGCCTGATTGACCGCTTGAGCCACCTTTATGGTACCGCCTTACCGACGATGCTGGCGGGGGATATAAGCGGACTGGAAGCTCTGAAAGATCCGGTTTTGGCCGCCCAAACCGCCTTTGCTGTGAACCATGAAATGGCCGTGCAGCTTGGTGATGTGGTCATGCGCAGGCTGGTGGCAGGACAAACGGGCGAGCTAAAACCGGCTCATATCACCGCCATTGCCGACTATATGGGAACGCGTTTCGGCTGGTCGGAAGTCGAGAAAAAACGACAAATCAAACAAACGCAAAAAGCGTTCAAACTGCCGAGATTAACGCCTGCCCGCAAGCAAAGCTAACTGACGCGCCGCGTTTTGCCCTCCCAATAAGGGTCACGCAATTCGCGGCGCAGAATTTTACCGGAAGGATTGCGCGGCAAGGCTTCCACAAAATCAACTGATTTGGGTAGTTTATATCCGGCAATTTTCGCCCGCGCCCATTCAATAATTTCTTCGCCTGTAAGTTCCACACTGGCTTCCAATACCACGCAAGCCTTTACCGCCTCACCCCATTTTTCATCCGGCACACCAATCACCGCTACATCGGCAATTTGGGGATGCGCAAACAGGGCGTTTTCCACTTCCGCCGGATAGACATTTTCGCCGCCGGAAACAATCATATCTTTCACGCGGTCATAGATGAAAACATAGCCTTCTTCGTCAAAAAACCCGGCATCGCCAGTATAGAAATAATCGTCTCGTATGGCTTCGGCAGTGGCCTCAGGACGGTTCCAATAGCCTTTCATATTGCTGGCCGTCTTGGCGACAATTTCACCCACCGCGCCTTGCGACACATCTTTGCCGTTTTCATCGACAATGCGTATGTCAGTGTTGAGATTGGCCTTGCCGCAGGAACGCAATTTGTTGCGCTCCGGTGCGTGGTCTTCGGGTTTCAAATGCGTGACACCGCCGGTGGTTTCGGTCAACCCATAGACCTGCACAAAGTCGCATTTGAAAATTTTGACCGCCTGCGTCAATAATTCTTCGGCAATGGGCGAGGCACCATAGATAACCTGCCGGACACTGGCCAAATCGGTTTTGGCAACATTCGGGTGCTGCAAGACGAACAAAATAACCGCCGGTACCATAAATAAAACGGTCAACTTTTCTTCTTCCACCAACCGCAAGATTTCACCCGGATCAACCTCCGGCATCACGGTTATCTTAGAACCAAAATGCAGCCCCATCAGTCCAACATTGACACCGGCAATATGAAACACCGGCATACAAAGCAAAGCATGATCTTCAAGATTCCAGCCAGCCCACTCCACAGCCTGATACAGGGCGCTGCCCATATTACGATTGGTCAGTTGCACACCTTTTGGATGGCCGGTCGTACCCGATGTATAGAGTTGAATGAAATCATCTTCCGGGTCATGGGACAGCATCGGGTCGGTGGCTTCATGGGCGTCGCGCCAATCAATAAAGCTCGGCCAATCGGCATGTCCGCCATCCATGGCAATGACTTTTTTGACCGTCGTGCAATCGGCAAGAATGCCTTCTATCAATGGCACAAAATTCTTGCCAACAAAAAGCAATTCGGCCTTGGCATCATTCAACACGAACGCGACTTCTGGACCGGCCAGCCGTGAATTAACGCCAACCACAACACTGCGTGTTTTCAACGCGCCAAGCAATAAATGAAAATAAATGTCGGAATTATTGCCCATAAAGGCGATACGCGCATCGGGCTTAATCCCCTCGGCCAGCAAAGCTTGGGCAGCCTGACTACCATAATCATTAAGCTCAGCATAGCTGGTTTCACGCTCTTGAAACACCAGTGCCGTTTTGTCGCCGATTTTCGCCGCCTGCGCACGAAAATCATCAATCAGAATAAAATCGTCGGTAAAGTCTTCCATTTTGGTTCTCCTCTAAACCTGCTCTTTTGGCATAAGTTTATCCCCAATTAGGACTATGTAAAGCCCTTGCTTTTCGCGTAAGCTCAAACAAAGGGGTGACCATGACAGTCGCACATCCGAAATTTGCCTATGAAAAAGGCCTGCATCAAATCGGGAATGGTGCTTATGCGTGGTTACAACCCGATGGCGGTTGGGGCTGGTCAAATTCCGGTCTGGTGGTGGACGGCGATGAAGCACTTGTTATTGACACTTTGTTTGACGTGCCATTGACGCAAGACATGTTGCGCGCCTATGGCGATGCCCGCGCGGCGGCCAAAGCCATCAATAAGGTGGTCAACACGCACCATAATGGCGACCATTGCAATGGTAATTGTTGCTGTCCCGATGCCCAAATCATTGCCCATCGCGCCACTGCCGAACATATGGCCTTAGAGCCGCCAAGCCTTGTGCAGGGATTTTTGGATATGGCACCGGAATTGGGCGATTTCGGCAAATATCTGACCTCTTGCTTTGGACCGTTTGATTTCAAATCGGTTGACCAGAAAATCCCCGATACGCTGTTTGACACCGACACAGATATTCAAGTCGGAGACAAGACGGTGCATTTGCTGCATGTCGGCCCGGCGCATACGCCGGGCGATACATTGGTGCATGTGCCGGATGACCGCACGGTCTATACTGGCGACATATTGTTTATTGGCGGGCATCCGATTGTCTGGGAAGGGCCGGTGCAAAATTGGATTGATGCGTGCGACAAAATCATCGCCATGGATGTGGAAACTATTGTGCCGGGGCATGGGCCGATTACCACCAAACAGGGCGTGGAAGAAGTGCGTCACTATCTTGTCACCATACGCAACGAAGCCCGCCGACGCTATGAAGCCGGTATGAGCTATAAAGAAGCAGCCTTTGACATTGCGCTGGACGTGTTTGACGATTGGGGCGAGAGCGAACGCATTGTGGTGAATTGCGCCACCATGTTCCGTGAATTTGGTGCGCAAGAAAAGCCGGAAATTGCCGAGTTATTTGCCGGTATGGCGGAATATGCTACCGCCCGCCCGCAGGGCAAATAATGCAGACCGAAATTGACGCCACCGGCCTCGCCTGCCCGCTACCGGTTTTGCGCCTGCAAAAAGCACTGGCCGGTTTGCCGCGCGGAAGGTGCGTGCGGCTTTTAGCGAGCGACCCGATGGTGATGATTGATGTGCCACATTTTCTGAATGAAACAGGGCATCACTTACGCACGCAAAGCACGGCCAAAAATGCCGCGCCCGATGGCGGTGATGTGCTGATTTTCGAGATTGAAAAAGCCTAACCGGCCCAGATGAGCTGCGCTTCGGATGTGACCCCCACCGTCACCTGACCATGGGCTTCCACCACTGGACGTTTGATTAAAGTCGGATTGGCCAGCATCAATGCGCGTAAATGCGCCGCTTGCGTGTTGGCTTTGTCAGTGTCCGATAATTGCCGCCAGCTTGTGCCTCGGCGATTGAGCAGCGTGTCGATTGGCACGGCTTTCAGCCAGCGGTCAACCCTATCGGCAGTCAGCCCATCTTTACGAAAATCGTGGAAAGCATGGTCAATGGCTTTAGCTTCGAGCCATTTGCGCGCCTTTTTGACGCTGTCGCAATTCGCGATGCCGTAAACAGTGATGCTCATAATATAGGTTTGGTATTGGTTTGGATTACTATTCGGCGGCGACAGCCAGACCGGCGGTTTGCAATTCCTCGGTATTGTCAACAATGGCGCGATAGGCGAGCGGTTTGTCAAAGCCCAGTTCGGTGCGCACTTTTTCAAGCGGACGGGTCAGTAAAGTCTCCCAATCAGCCGCGGGCAGCCATGCACCCTTTTTACCGCGGCGAAAACCTTCGCGCAGTGCCGCGCCGATTTTCAACTCTGGTGCTTCCTTGCCCATCACCCGATAGCCGACGGCGATAATCAGCAAAAAACCGATATTGCCGACCTGCCGCCAAGTGACGGCGAGTAACGACAATTCGCCCAGCGGGTCACGACCATAGCCAGTTACCACATGCCACAAATCATGCGAGTCGCGCTGGCGGTTTTGATAAACACACTGGCTTTCAGAGATATCGTCATAACGGTCGATGCCATCTTCGCTGGCCTGCACGAGACCATCGGCGGTAATTTGTTCAACGGCAGTGAATTTGTGATAGGTGTGCGCCAAAGAGCCTTCCGGCTGGGCAGCCAGCCAATCGCGGTCACGCAGATAATCAATCAATTTTTTGTCGGCATTGAGAATTTTATCGGCATGTGGGGTTTTCAAGAATCGCTTATAGGAACGTTCGGCCGAACGCCCGCCCAGAGCCTCCAGAATGACAAACACTTGTTTGGTGTCTTCCTTATCGGCAATCAGCTTGCGAATGGCACCGGCAATGGTGCGCAATTTTCCCATAGATTTCATGGTCAACTCCTATCGCTATGCCCAAAATATAATACAATTTACCGCAGATGACCAGAACTTGCTTGAAAACACTGGTGCCCTTGGGCGGACTCGAACCGCCACGCCCGTGAGGGCAACGGATTTTGAATCCGTCGCGTCTACCAATTCCGCCACAAGGGCCTCCAGCGTCCGCGCACTATAAAGCGATGAAGCTCTAAAATCTATCAGCTATTTTCATATTTCTCGTCATGGTCATGCGCCCAGACCGAGCGGGTGACCATACGCGCATGGCGAAATAAATCGGCCTCATGCACAATGCCGACAAGTTTTTCACCCTCCAGAACCGGCACGCCTTCGCCGACAAAATCCTGCATCAGGCTTTGCGCACTCAACGCATTGGTGTCCACCATGAGAATAAGCGGGTCGGCCTCAATAAAAGCCTTCGCGGGGTCATCGAGCCCTTGATTAATCAGATTATAAAGGCATATTTTACCCATCCAATGCCCCTCATCATCCACCAAATGCGCTTCGGCGCAATGCACCTCAGCCATACGCGCCATGGCATAACCCACTGAGCCGTTTTCCGGCACGCTTAGATAATCAACGGACATCAGCTCGGTGACCGGCATGCTCTGCAAGGCAAGGCTTTCGCGCCCCAGCGACAAATCGATGCCCTTATCCAATAATTGGAACTCAAAAACCGACCGCGCATAAAGCCGCGAGGCCACCAGATTGGCCAACACAATAGAAATGACAATCGCCGTGGTGGCATCATAATTTTGCGTCAATTCAAAACTGATTAAAATCATCGCCAAGGGCGCGCCCATAACAGATCCGGCGGTTGCGGCCATACCGGCCAACGCAAATAACCCTACATCCGGCACATAGCCCAACACACCGGTAACGCCGCCCAGAAAATTGGCAAACAACGCCCCAAACCCGGCGCCGATAAACAATGCTGGGGCCATAATACCGCCATGAAAAAACAGGCTTAAGCAAACGCACGCAGCAATCATTTTCAACACCACAAGCCCCAGCAAAACCGCGCTGTCCATCTGCCCGCTCAGCATATCGGCCATCACCCCGGTGCCGATGCCAAGCACACCAGGCGCAATATGCGCCAATAAAGCAATGAAAAATCCGGCGGCAATGGGGCGCGCCCATATCGGCAGACCGGAGGCTTCAACCCGCCCCCGCATATGCCGCATGCCGTGCATAAATGCGACCGCCAGCAATCCGCACAACACACCCAGCATAATCAGTAAAATAATGTCCAAAAACTGCGCTGGTGCGGTTTGTAAATTCGGCAGAATATCCATCGAGACCGGACGCACATGGTCGGCCACCAAATATGCCGTGGCCGAGGCCAATGTTACCGGCGCAAAAAACCGCAAACTATAATGGCGCAACACCACCTCATGGGCGAACACAATACCGCCCAGAGGGGCGCCGAAAGCAGCCGCAATAGCCGCCGCCACACCGGCACCCAAAGCCATTTCGGCAAAATCTGTTGGCAAGCGCAATAATTTTTTTAAATTCGCCGCCATGGCCGCGCCCATAACAATCAAGGGGGCATAAAGGCCAGTGGCCGAGCCGGCACTAATGGCAATCATTGATTTTAAGGTGCTGATATAACCGCCCGTGCGCGAAATAACCGGGTCGGGATGATGCGCGGCGGCAATAACATCGGCCAATTCGGCCGGTCGCTGCGGCACCAGCGCATAGACCAACACACCGATGGACACGCCACCGATGAGCGGCAATAAAAAGTGCAACAAGCTGAAGCCCGGCCATCCCAAGAGGGATGTCTCTTGGGGTATCCATAGCGTCTGCAGAAAGTCGACAAAACCGAACATAAGCGGCACCGCCAGTGCCACCACCACACCGAGAAACAACCCGATTGCGGTAATCCCCAATCCACGCAATAATTCCGGCGGTATGGTCTGCATCAAACCGAATATATGCGCGCGCCAGATTTTGATACGTCTGCTTTGCATAAGCGTTACGCTAAGTGAGATTCGCTTCGATAAAAACTGCTTTTCTTAACCGCCGCCAACCATTATTGTCAGTGCCATGTTGCGCTGGCTTTATGACAAAACGCTTGCCCTCTCGGCCCATAAACGCGCCGACTGGGCATTGGCTGGTGTGGCCTTTATCGAAAGCTCATTGTTTCCCGTGCCGCCCGATGTGATGCTTATTCCTATGGTGCTGGCGCAACGCGCCCGCGCGTGGATAATGGCCGGTATTTGCACACTGGCCTCAGTGGCTGGTGCCGCCTTCGGCTATGTGATTGGCCGGTTTTTGTGGGACACGCTCGGCCAACCAATTATCGCCCTCTATGGCGGCGAAGCCGTTTTTGACCGATTTACCGGCTTTTACAATGAATGGGGCATCTGGATAGTCGTCGCTGCGGCGATAAGTTTTCTACCGTTCAAAGTCGCCACCATTGCCAGTGGCGTGGCCGGTCTTGCTTTCATACCTTTCATCTTGGCCTGCCTCGTTGGCCGCGCCATACGATTTTATTTGGTCGCCGGATTGGCCTATTTCTTCGGACCGGAAATTCGCAAATTCATCGAACGCTATTTCGGCATTGTCTCGTTTGGCGTAATTGCGCTTATCTTGCTTGGATTTATCGCCATTGCCGGTTTGAGTTAATGAGATTAAATGTGAAGCAGATTGCCTTGGGCTTAGGCCTTATCGGGCTAGCGGTCATTGTGACCGCGCTGGCCAGCGAATATATCGGCGAACTGACTCCATGCGCCTTATGCCTACAACAACGCCTACCCTATTATATTGGTGTGCCACTGGCTCTGTTTGCCGCTTGGTGGGCTGGCCATGCCCGCCAAAGTGCGCGCGGCCTGTTGGCACCATTGGCTTTTATTTTCGCCTTAAGTGCCGGACTGGGCGCCTATCATGCTGGTGTTGAATATGGCTGGTGGCTTGGGCCGCAAAGCTGCGGCGCGGATATTGTTATTAGTGACGACACGGCTGACCTTTTGCGTCGCTTAGAAACGCCGCAGGCGGCGCGTTGCGAAGACGCGAGCTTCACCCTGTTCGGCATTTCCATGGCCGGTTATAATTTCATCGCCTCTTTCGGCCTGACGGGGCTGGCACTGTTCGGCCTTACCTCTGCGCATAATGGGGAATTGGTATGAGCCATTTCAGTCCGAAATTGCAGGAAATGGTGCGGGTTGACCATGCTGGTGAGCATGGGGCGGTGCGTATTTATGACGGCCAGTTGGCGGTTTTTCGGCATTTGCAGGATAAGCAAGAAACGACTGATGTGATTGCGCATATGGCGGCACAAGAACAAGCGCATCTGAACCATTTTGATACATTACTGGTGGCCGAAGATATTCGCCCGACCGCATTGCGCCCCTTCTGGGATATGGCCGGTTTTGCGCTTGGTGCCGTCACTGCCTTGATGGGCGAAAAAGCGGCCATGGCCTGCACAGTGGCGGTGGAAACCGAAATTGACGCGCATTATCAGACACAATTACAGGCATTGGAAGCCACTGGCGAGGCCCCGGAGCTGGCCGAAACTGTGCGCCAATTTCAGGCCGACGAGGCCGCCCATCGGCAAACGGCGATGCAGCACGGAGCCGAGCAAGCACCAGCCTATCCGCTCATGGCGGCATTTATCCGCATGGGTTGCCGCGCGGCCATTAAAATTTCTGAAAAAATTTGACGGGTCGCCTTACGGCTCCAGCTCGGTATCCCAATAGAGATAGTCCTGCCAACTTTCATGGCAATAATTGGGTGGAAAGCGGCGTCCTGTTTCGTGCAGTTCGAACACGGTTGGCCGATGTGGCTTGTTGCGCGGCACCATGCCGACTTGTTTTGACAAGCGGCCGCCCTTGCGCAGATTGCACGGCGAACACGCCGCCACGACATTGTCCCATGTGGTGCGCCCGCCAGCGCGGCGCGGGACAACATGGTCAAATGTCAAATCATTTGCGGCCCCGCAATATTGGCACGTAAAACCATCGCGCAAAAACACATTAAAGCGGGTAAAGGCCGGATAGGCGGGCGGCTTAACATAGGCTTTCAACGCCACCACGCTGGGCAACGCAAACGCGATTGAGGGCGAGCGCACCACTGTTGCATATTCGGAAACGATATTGACGCGCTCAAGAAACACGGCTTTCAACGCATCCCGCCACGACCATAAAGAAAGCGGATAATAGCTTAGCGGACGAAAGTCGGCGTTCAAAACCAGCGCCGGACAGCTGTCAGGGTTTTTGAAATCCGGCGGCGGCGCCTTGGCGAAATCGCTTATTTCCAGTCCTGCGGTGCGCATCCTCTCACTCCTCCCTATTCGGCTTAAACGCTTGTTCCAAGCGAATCAAGACTTATCCACAGTATGCCTGATTTAATGGCCGCACCCAAATTGATTGATAATGGCATGAAGAGGCTATTTCTTTCGTTCGCCATTATAGTAATGCCATAACAGCCGCGCCGCCGCGCCGCGATGCGGCGACCATATTTTGGCCAATTTAGCCAATTGTTTGGCATCGGGACGCTGACGCTTGCGATAAAGCATTTTATAGGCTTGCTGCAAAGCGAGGTCGCCAGCCGGAAACACATCACGACGGCGCAAGGAAAACAGCAAATAGCACTCCGCCGTCCATGGCCCAATGCCGGTCAGCGCGGTCAGAGCATTATAAATTTCGGTATTATCGGCGCGGTGCAAAGCCTTCAAATCCAAATCGCCGCTTTCCAATGCCTCGGCCAGAATGCGCAAATAACGTTGCTTCGGGCGCGATATGCCGCAGGCCGCAAGTTCTTCTGCGCTCAGGCTTAATATGGCGTGCGGTTCGGCCGAAGGCACTTGCTGGTCAAATTTGGCCTGAATAGCCGCCGCCGCCGCTGTCGACACTTGCTGGCTTATCAGCAACCGCACTAAACCGCTAAACCCGTCAGGCCGCGCCCGCAAATCGGGCAAGCCGTGACGTTCATAAGTGTGCGCCAACCGCTTGTCGCGTCCGGCCAGCCATTCAACCGCACGGCGCAAATCGGCTTTATTCTTGTAAATGCGGATAGGTTCCGATTGCATAGCGGCACACTATGGCGCACAAATCGACAGATGCAAGACAGCAAGCCTTTTGTCACTCGCTTTGCCCCCAGCCCGAATGGGTGGCTGCATCTCGGCCATGCTTATTCGGCACTGATGGGCGCACAATGCGCACGCAACGCGCGAGGGCAATTTTTACTTCGTATTGAAGATATTGATATTGGCCGAGCGCGGGCGCATTTTATTGACGGCATTTATCAAGACCTTGACTGGCTTGGTCTCACATGGCCGCAACCAGTTATGCAGCAATCAACCCGCTTTGATATATATGAAGCGGCATTAACGCGTCTGCGCGAAATGCAATTGGTTTACCCCTGTTGGGCAACGCGTAGCGACATACGCGCCGCCATTGCCAAAAAAGCACCGGATGGCAAATGGCCGCACGACCCGGACGGCGCTCCGCTTTATCCCGGCCTTTATCGCAATATCAGCGAAACCCGGCGGAAAACCTTGATTTGGGAAGGGCGCACCTATGCGTGGCGTCTTGATATGCAAAAAGCACTGGCACTGGCGCAAACCAAAAATGGCGCACCGCTTGATTTTCTGGAATGCGGCCCCCTACGCGACAGCGCACCACAGCGTATTTTGTGCGACCCGTCCCTATTCGGCGATGTGGTGTTGGCGCGTAAAGATATACCGACAAGCTACCACCTTGCCGTGACGCTGGATGATGCCGCCCAAGGCATCACGCAAGTAACCCGTGGCATGGATTTGCAGCCTGCCACCTCCGTTCACCGGCTTTTGCAAGTGCTGCTTGGCTTACCGGAACCAGCTTATTTTCATCATTATCTGGTACGCGATATAAGCGGGCGGCGGCTGTCCAAGCAAGCTGGCGACAGCGGCTTTCGTGAATTGCGCCAAAATGGCCTCAGCGTCGCCGAAGCGATTGCCCTATTACCACCGCCTTTCGGCACTGGCGATTGGCGCATGTGAATGCTTGCGCAGGCATGGGAAAAGTCTATGCTGGACACCTTGGGGAAGGGGGACAAACCCGAAAATGGCAACAAGCACAGCATATAAAGAATTTTTGAAACGCATGAAACTCTTCGTGTCAAAAAACCCCTCTCTAATTACTACCACACTTAGCAATATTTTTACCATGCGGTTGATTGGCAACAAAACGCACGGAGACTTAGCTGAAATAGCTATTTCAGAGTTCATCAATCAATTTGTCTACGATTACTCTTCGGTTCACGTTGGCAAATACCTGTTTCGTGCCAAGAGTGCCGAGGAAGATATTCAAGTGACGGCAGATTTGGAGGGAACAGAGATACCAATATCACTCAAAGCTTATGGCACGGGTCCACTGCAACTGTCTACCGACAAAACCAGCGCAATGTGGGATTGCCTGAAGCAGCAGAATAAATCCATAATAGACACTCCCAGTGGTCTACGTAACATCCGTCAAAGTCAGGCCTTCTCCAGTTTCTCCAACACAAATGTTCTACCACTCATCTACGACGAGGGAAAAAACGCTGTAACATAATGGTATTCGACTACGATAAAGCCATCTCACAAACATCAAAAATAACAAAAATAACTGAGGGCAGCGGAAGAAAGCACCCGATTTATAAATTTGAAGATGGTAAAGGCCATTATGTTTTTGAAGTCAGATATGGCGGTGCCAGTGCAAATGCACTCCAGCGAGGTTTGTGGACTCACACCAACAATGCTAAAGCTTATTTTGACAGCATAACAAATGGATGGATAGACTATTCCCATAATTTGGTTCTGGTAGATTTGTTTTCCAAAGCTTTGGTCGCTACCGAATCGGGACATGAGAAAGCCTTAAACATCGTAAAGGCTGATATTGATAGATTGCGAAAGCATGGCTACAAATGAACATTTCTCCCACCAATAAAAACCTCTTTGGAGAAGATGAAGTTTTCGTTCCAAAAACCGAAGGAATAAAATATGCCGGTTCCAAGCTAAAACTCATCCCCCACATTCTCAATACTATCGCCAGTATTCCAATTAAAACCGTTTTTGATGGTTTTTCGGGTACAACACGGGTTAGTCAAGCACTTGCTAAATTGGACTATCAAGTTATCAGTTCGGATATTTCTGTTTGGTCCGAAATTTTCGGAACCTGCTATCTAAAAGGCGGAAGCCAGTCTCTTTACGTGGCACTCATTGAACACCTTAATAATTGTCAACCCATTGAAGGATGGTTTAGTGAACACTATAGCAACGCAGATGAAAGTAATCCAACAAAACAACCTTGGCAGAGACACAATATGATGCGGTTGGATGCTATACGTGAGGAAATTGACAACCTCAATCTGACGAAAATCGAAAAATCGGTTGCATTGACTGCTCTTATATTGGCTCTGGATAAAGTTGATAACACGCTAGGCCATTTCTGTTCATATCTTAAACAATACTCGCCGCGCTCTTACAAATATCTGAATTTGAAACCTCCGTTAATTCGACCCTATGAAGAAAAACACGCCGTTCATCGCGGAGACATTTTTGACTTGGTAAAAGAAGTGCAATCAGACCTTGCCTATTTTGACCCCCCATACGGGTCTAATAATGAAAAAATGCCACCCTCTCGTGTGCGATATGCCGCTTATTATCATATTTGGAAAACAATCATTCTTAACGACAAACCCGAATTATTTGGCGTGGCTCGGCGACGTCTTGACACAAAAGACACTGTGGCACCTTCAATATTTGAAGAGTTTAGAAAAGACGAACAAAATAAATTTATCGCCGTAAAAGCAATTGAAAAACTGCTGGCAAAAGTAAATGCGCGATTTATTTTGTTGTCCTATAGTTCCGGCGGACGAGCCACGGCAGAAGATATGAACGTGGCCATCCATAATGTAGGAAAATTACTTAGCGTTCAAAAAATCAATCATACCAAAAATGTTATGTCAAATATGCGTTGGACGGATGACTGGATACGCGATAAAGAACAAAAGAACGTTGAATATCTTTTCTTGATAGAAAAATCATAAGTCGTTAAAAATGAGCCTTGTCAATTATCTCATTCCGATCGGTCTCGTGGCGGTTAGCCTTGTTTTGCTGGCCGGTCTGGTCAATATGATGCGTGGCGACAGTGCCAATCAATCGCAAAAACTCATGCGCTGGCGGGTGGGGCTGCAATTTGCAACCGTTCTGCTGGTTATGTTGGGCTTTTATTTATCCAGCAGATAGGGCGTTTATGGTCAAGCTCACCAAAATCTACACCCGCACTGGCGATGACGGCTCAACCGCCTTGGCTGACGGCACACGCCGCGCCAAGCATGATTTGCGTATTGCCTGTTATGGGGTTGTTGATGAGGCCAATGCAGCGATTGGCTTGGCGCGTCTGCATATAGAGGGCGAATTGGATGCGATTTTGGGTCGCTTACAAAATGATTTATTTGATTTGGGTGCCGATTTGGCCACCCCGCCCAATAATGACATTCAGGCTTTGCGGATTGTGCCGAAGCAAGTGGCGCGGCTGGAAAGCGAAATTGACACGCTGAACGCGGACTTATCGCCGCTCAACAGTTTTATATTGCCGGGCGGCACACTGGCGGCGGCCTATTTGCATTTGGCGCGTACCATTATACGCCGTGGCGAGCGACAGATGAGCCAAGCCAGTGCGCAAGATGAAATTTTTTCCGATGCGGCACGGCAATTTATCAATCGTGCATCTGATTTATTGTTTGTTGCGGCGCGTGCGGCCAATCAAAATGGTGCTGGGGATGTTTTATGGATACCAGCAGACAATCATTGATGCCAACTGCGCAAAACCCACATCGGATTGACTTATCGGCATACAGCTTCTAAACCATTGGCACTTAGTGATTGGAGAAAACCATGAAAATTCTTGTTCCTGTCAAACGTGTTGTTGATTACAACGTGAAAGTGCGCGTGAAGCCCGACCAGACAGGCGTTGATTTGGCGAATGTGAAAATGTCGATGAACCCGTTTTGCGAAATCGCCGTAGAAGCGGCCATTCGCCTGCAAGAAGCTGGCACCGCCACCGAAACCGTCATCGTGTCGATTGGCGCGTCTCAAGCGCAAGAAACCATTCGCACGGCGCTGGCGATGGGTGCTGACCGCGGCATTATGGTCACCACGGACGACGATTTGGAACCGCTCGGGATTGCCAAAATCTTAAAAGCCGTGATTGATGAGGAAAAGCCGAATTTGGTTATCCTCGGCAAGCAGGCGATTGACGGCGACAATAATCAGACCGGCCAGATGCTGGCGGCCTTGCTGGGTTGGTCGCAAGGCAC
>CAYQFO010000012.1:14824-17375 GCA_964416815.1 uncultured Rhodobiaceae bacterium
CATTTGCCTCGGAACTGAAATTTGACGGCGATAGGCTGCACGTCACCCGCGAAATTGATGGCGGGCTGCAAACCGTGAAGCTCACCATGCCGGCGATTGTGACCACGGATTTGCGCCTCAATGAACCGCGTTATGCGTCGCTCCCCAATATAATGAAGGCCAAGAAAAAAACGATTGATGAAAAAACCGTCGCCGATTATGGCGTTGATGCCGCCCCACGCCTTGGAATCGTTAAAGTGAGCGAACCGCCAGAACGCACGGCAGGTGTTAAAGTCGAAACCGCTGCCGAGCTGGTGGACAAATTGAAAAACGAAGCAGGAGTCATCGCATGAACACGCTTCTTATAGCCGAACATGATAATGAAAATCTGGCCGACGCCACGGTTAAATCCGCCACAGCCGCCGCCCAAATGGGAGGTGACTTGCACATTCTGGTCGCAGGCGAGAATTGCGCCAGTGTGGGTGAAGCAGCCGCCAAGCTGGAGGGCGTGGCCAAAGTGCTGGTCGCTGACGATGGGCAATATGCCAAACGTCTGGCCGAACCAATAGCCGCGCTGGTGGTTTCCATGGCCGAAAACTATTCCACGATTGCCGCACCGGCTTCGACCAATGGCAAAAACTTCGTGCCGCGTATTGCCGCCTTGCTGGATTGCTCGGCCATTTCTGACGTTACCGAAATTATTGACGCCAATACATTTGAACGTCCAATTTATGCCGGTAATGCCATCCAGACTGTGCGCGTCAGCGAAGACAAAAAAGCCATCACCATTCGCGCCACGGCCTTTGCCGCCGCCGGTCAGAGCGGTAGTGCGGCCATTGAAAATGTGAACGCAAGCGACAATCCGGGGCTGTCAGAATTTGTCAGCGAAGCGTTGACCAAATCGGACCGCCCGGAATTAACCTCGGCGAAAATCGTTATCTCCGGTGGGCGCGGCATGCAGTCGGGCGACAATTTCCCAATGCTGGAAAAAATTGCCGACAAGCTGGGGGCGGCTGTGGGTGCCTCGCGCGCGGCGGTTGATGCCGGTTTTGTGCCGAATGATTATCAGGTCGGGCAAACCGGCAAGGTGGTCGCGCCCGAACTTTATATTGCCGTCGGCATTTCCGGTGCCATCCAACATTTGGCCGGTATGAAAGATTCAAAAGTCATTGTCGCCATCAATAAGGATGAAGAAGCACCGATTTTTCAGGTCGCCGATTATGGTCTGGTGGCCGACTTGTTCACCGCCGTGCCGGAACTGGAAGAGGCTTTGAGCAAAGCCGGTCTGTAAATTAGGGCGCCAAAACTTCTTCAATCAAGGTATGGACTTCGGGGCTGTTCCACTCGGCTTCACCGGCCAAGCGACCAACTTCTTGGCCTTGTTTGTTGAGCAGCAATGTTGTCGGCAAGCCAATCAACCCGACAGCACGTGCCGAAGCGTATGATGCGTCATGCGCCCGGGTGAGATGGGCAATGCCCAAATCATCTAGAAATTTATTAGGTTTTTGTATGCCGCCGCGATCGACCGATAGCGCAATCACGCGCACTGGTTGCCCTTGAAAATGCGCCTGTAGCGCGTCCAGTTGCGGCATTTCTCGGCGGCACGGGGCACACCAAGTCGCCCAAAAATTCAACACCACCACCTCACCGGCAAATTGCGCCAACCCAACATGGTGTCCATCGACCAGCATAAATTTAATTTCAGCCACCGGTTGCACCATTTCATGGGCAACAAATTTTGGCACGCCCTGCTTGCTTTTGAGGGGCGCGTTCCTGTATAGGGTCAAATATAAAGTCAGGGCGATAATGAGTGTAGCAAACAAGCCCGCCATATAAATGGGGCGCGGCAATTTTGCGGCACGGGTGGGTTCTGACAATGTGGCCTCCTTGGATGGAGTATAGATGAGCAATCATATGTGGGGTGGCCGTTTTGGCGGCGACCCCGATGATATAATGGAAGAAATTAACGCATCCATCGGATTTGACCAGCGCCTTTTTGCGCAGGACATTCGGGGGTCGCTGGCGCATGCTCAAATGCTGGCCGATTGTAAGATTATTCCGGCCGATGACGCCGCCGCCATTGGTGAAGGCCTGCAAAAAATTCTCGCCGAATTGGAAGCCGGTGATTTTACCTTCACCCGCTCACTGGAAGATATTCACATGCACATTGAAGCGCGGTTGACCGAATTGATTGGCCCGGCCGCCGGACGGCTACACACGGCGCGCTCGCGCAATGACCAAGTGGCGACCGATTTCCGGCTCTATGTGCGCGACACGCTTGACCATATATCGGCTCAGATAGTGGCACTGATGCGCGTGCTCGCTGACAAAGCCGCCGAGCATGCCGATATGATTATGCCGGGCTTTACGCATATGCAAATCGCCCAGCCGGTAACTTATGGGCATCATTTGCTGGCCTATGTTGAAATGCTGGGGCGCGACTATGGGCGTATGCGCGATGCGCGGACAAGGCTGAATGAAAGCCCGCTTGGGGCCGCTGCGCTGGCTGGCACATCTTTTCCGATTGACCGCCAGAAGACGGCTAAAACACTCGGGTTTGAGCGGCCAACAG
>CAYQFO010000013.1:0-17084 GCA_964416815.1 uncultured Rhodobiaceae bacterium
GCCCACATACGAGGACGCTCGCATGTGTGCCAATCTTATCTCTCCCGCTTCATTGTGAGGCAAATCACTATTTTTTGATAATGCCTGCCAGCATTTTGCGGGTTTTAGGGCTATAAGGAGGCCGCAACGCACCAGCCGCGAACTCAAATGGCGACTGGCGGAATATGGTTTTGGCATGGCTGAAATTCACAAAGCCCTCATGGCCGTGATATGAACCCGTGCCGGACGGCCCAACCCCACCAAAGGGCGCGTCATCCTGCATGACATGCGTAACCACATCATTCACCGTCACCCCACCTGAGGTGGTGCGTGTGACGACGCGCTCTTCTTCTTCAGCATTATTGCCGAAATAATAAAGACCCAGCGGGCGGTCACGGTCATTCACATAACCAATCGCGTCATCAACCTGCTTATAAGACTTTACTGGCAATATCGGCCCAAAAATCTCCTCCTGCATGACTTGCATGTCATCGCTCGGATTAACCACAATGGTCGGTGGGATTTTATGGTGTGGTTGCTGTGAAAAGTCCTCATCAGCCGGATTAATTTCGACAATTTTTGCGCCCTTTGAACGCGCATCATCCAGATAACCCTGCAAGCGGTCATAATGACGCTGGTTAATCATTGATGTGTAATCAGGATTGTCTTTCAACGTCGGGAACATTTTTTTCACCGCAGCCGAAGCCTGCTCAACAAATTCGTCAACCTTGCCCTCCGGCACCATAACATAATCAGGTGCCAGACAAATCTGACCGGCGTTCAACGTTTTGCCGGTCATCACGCGCGCGGCGGTTTTCTTCATACTGGCCGTGTCCGACACAATCACTGGCGATTTACCGCCCAATTCAAGCGTCAGCGGAACCAGATTCTCCGCCGCCGCCCGCATCACATGATGCGCAATCGCCGTCGCGCCGGTAAACAGCAAATGGTCAAAGGGTTGGCGGGCAAAAACAGCACCGGTTTCCGGTCCACCCAGCACAACGGCAACATCTGCTTCATCGAAATATTTGTCGCACAATTCTTTAATCAACAAAGCCGAATGCACGGTATATTCCGACGGCTTGATGATGGTGCGATTACCGGCGGCAAAAATACTGCCCATCGGCGAAAAGCACAAATTAAACGGAAAATTCCACGGCACCACATTGCCAACACAGCCAAGCGGCTGATATTCCACCCGTGTGCGCGCGCCCAAAATACCCAATGGGAACATAGAATCGCGCTTGGATGGCTTCATCCATTTGACAAGATTCTTCTTAGCATGTTTCAACGCCCCCAATGTGCCGCCAACATCTGTCGCCAGCGTGCCTTCCGCACTACGATTGCCGAAGTCCGCCATCAACGCGTCCACCATGGCCTCGCCATTATCAACAATCAATTCAATCGTGCGGTCAATGAGATCAACACGCCGTTCGGCCGACATTGGGCCTTCGGCAATATGGGCTTTCTTCTGCATATCTACCAGACGGCGGATTTCTGCTTCCGGCGTTTCCGGCAATTGCGGCATTTCTTCAGCTGCGCTCATAACATCCTCCTTTACTTGCTCAGTTATAAAAATTAGAACACGTTAACGGCTACTTGCCAATAGAGATTTTATGCGAAACAATCATTGTTAAAGGGAGAATAGTATGGACACTCTTGTTGACAAAGACTTGAGCCCAGAAGGTGTGCTGACATTACGCATGAACCGCCCCGATGTGCTGAACAGCCTGAACTATCATCTCGTCTTTGCGCTGATTGATGCCTTCAATGAGGCCAGTGCCGACGATAAAACCCGCGTGGTTATATTGACCGGTAAGGGTCGAAGTTTTTGCGCTGGTGCCGATCTCAACGGGGGTGACTGGCCGCAGCAAAAGGGTAAAAGCGCTGGCCAAGCCGTCGCGCATAATATGGAGATTGGCTTTAATGTCATGCACCGCGCCATTGTGAATTGCGAAAAACCTGTCATTTGCGCCATTAACGGCATTGCCGCCGGCGGCGGGGTTGGTGTTGCGCTGAGCGGCGATTTGGTGATTGCCGGTGAAAGTGCTGGTTTCAAGCTGGTTTTTGCGCCGCAATTAGGCATTATTCCCGATGTCGGCGCGTCTTGGCATGTGCCGCAGCTGATTGGTCGCGCCCGTGCCAATGGCATGGCTTTGCTGGGCGAAACCCTGCCTGCCACACAAGCCGCCGAATGGGGGCTGGTGTGGGAAACCGTGCCGGATGACAAGCTGATGGCGCACACCAAGGAGATTGCCCTCCGCATGGCAGATGGCGCCATTAGTGGCATGAAAGCGGCCTCGCGGGCGCATAGCAAAGCACTCTTACAAACGCTTGATGCCCAACTTGATTACGAACGCGATATGCAGGAACATTATTGCGACCAACCGGTTTTCTATGAAGGTGTGCGCGCCTTTATGGAAAAGCGCAAACCCAATTTCCGTCAAGTCGAAACCGAACAAATCAAAACCGCACGGGAACAAAAATAATGGAATTTGACCTTTTGAAACTGGAAACCAATGGTGCCATTGCCACCATGACCCTGAATGACCCCGATGCGCTAAACGCCACCTCGGCGCCGATGCTGGAAAGCATGGACAAAGCCCTTGATATTGTTGCCGACCCGGATAGCGGCATTCGATGCCTGATTATCACTGGTGCCGGCCGCGGTTTTTGCGCTGGTGCCAATATCGCTGCCGGAGGGGGCAATGACGAGGCCGCCAACAATCGCATCCGCGATGCCGGGGCTGGTCTGGAGAAGGTCTATCATCCGGTTTTGCGAAAATTACGCAATCTGCATTGCCCGATTGTGACCGCCGTCAATGGCCCCTGCGCCGGTGTCGGCATGAGCTTCGCGCTCATGGGTGATATGGTGATTGCAGCAAAATCGGCGTTTTTTCTGCAAGCCTTTCGACGTATCGGGCTGGTGCCGGATGGCGGCGCGACTTATCTGCTGCCGCGCCTGATTGGTATGGCGCGCGCCAAGGAACTCACGCTGATGGGCGACAGTTTGCCCGCCGAACAGGCACTGGAATGGGGGCTTATCAATCGCGTCACTGACGACAGCAAGCTGCTGGACGAAGCCCGTACACTGGCTGGTGAATTGGCCGATGGGCCAATGTCGCTCGGCCTTATCCGCAATTTATTGTGGGAAAGCGTTGATGCCAGCTATGAGGAGCAGTTGAACAATGAACGCCACGCCCAACGCACCGCCGGACGCACACAAGACCATAAAGAAGGCGTCAAAGCCTTTAACGAAAAGCGTGATGCCGATTTTACCGGCCATTAGTCAACCGATAATCAGGCAATTATGCAGCTTGCCAATAGCCCAATAAAGATGAAGGCGAACAATATCACCATATGCGGCATGCGTTAATCACTCTCCCCTAAATCGCGCACCGCCCCGCGCGACGCGCTGGTGGTAAAGGCGGCATAGGCGCGCAGCGCTTTTGAGACTTTGCGCTCGCGCACCATAGCCGGCTTCCATGCTTCGTTGCCTTTTTTCTCCATAGCGGCGCGGCGTTTGGCCAAAGTTTTATCGTCCACCGCCAGATGAATTTTGCGGGCTTTAATATCAATCTCAATTATATCGCCATCATGCACCAGTGCCAGCAGACCGCCTTCTGCCGCTTCCGGCGAAACATGGCCAATCGACAAGCCGGATGTGCCGCCGGAAAAACGACCATCGGTAATCAGCGCACAATCGCGGTCGAGTTTCAGGGCTTTCAGATAGCTGGTTGGATAAAGCATTTCCTGCATCCCCGGCCCACCGCGCGGGCCTTCATAGCGAATAATCACCGCCTCACCGGCTTGCACCTTGCCCTCCAAGGTATTTTTTAAAATACCGTCTACGGCCGCATCTTGACTTTCAAACACCCGCGCCGCGCCGGAAAAAACCAGCAATTCATCGGCCACCGCCGCGGTTTTGACGATACAGCCATGCTCGGCCAAATTGCCATACATAACCGCCAGCCCGCCATCGGTGCTATGGGCATTGTCGGCGGAGCGGATAATGCCCGCAACGCGGTCATCATCCAACGTATCAAAGCGGCGGCTTTGGCTGAAAGCTTGTTGCGTCGGCACCCCCCCCGGCGCGGCACGGTAAAAGGCTTGCACCTCCTCGCTCACATCACCGGCAATATCATATTCGGCAATCGCCTCACCGATTGTGCGTGCATGCACGGTCGGATTGTCTTTGTGAATAAGACCAGCCCGTGACAATTCCCCCAGAATAGACATCATGCCACCAGCGCGATGCACATCTTCCATATGCACATTGACCACCGCCGGTGACACTTTGCACAGGCACGGCACTTTGCGCGACAGCCGGTCAATATCATCCATGGTGAAATCAACTTCGGCTTCATACGCGGCGGCCAGCAAATGCAACACCGTATTGGTCGAGCCGCCCATGGCGATATCCAACGTCATGGCATTTTCAAAACCCTCAAAGCTTGCCATGGCGCGGGGCAGAGCGGTGGCGTCATCGTCCCCATACCAACGTTCGCATAACCCCATGACATGCCGTCCGGCTTGCCGAAACAAGGTTTCGCGGTCACCATGCGTGGCCAAGAGCGACCCATTGCCCGGCAGCGATAAGCCAATCGCTTCGGTCAGACAATTCATCGAATTGGCGGTGAACATACCCGAACACGAACCACAAGTCGGACAAGCGGAGCGTTCAATCTCAGCGACTTTTTCGTCCGATAAACTAGCATCCGCCGCCGCCACCATGGCATCCACAAGGTCAATTTTACGTGTCTTATTGCCGTCCCACACCACCTTGCCAGCCTCCATCGGCCCGCCCGAAACAAACACACTCGGCACATTGAGCCGTAACGACCCCATCAACATCCCCGGCGTGATTTTGTCGCAATTTGAAATACACACCATGGCATCGGCGCAATGGGCGTTGAGCATATATTCCACACTGTCAGCGATAATATCGCGCGACGGCAAGCTGTAGAGCATGCCGTCATGCCCCATGGCAATGCCGTCATCAACAGCAATCGTGTTGAACTCTTTGGCCACGCCCCCGGCCTTGACAATCTCGTCGGCCACCAGACGACCCAAATCGCGCAAATGCACATGCCCCGGCACAAACTCGACAAAACTGTTGACGACGGCGACAATCGGCTTGCCGAAATCAGCATCGCCCATGCCTGTCGCCCGCCAAAGTCCACGCGCACCAGCCATATTGCGACCATGGGTTGTGGTTCGGGAACGAAGTTTGGGCATATTATTTCCTTAGCTTTTGCATAATCATTTCATTTACCGCCTGCGGATTGGCTTTACCACCAGTG
The DNA here is from genome assembly GCA_964416815.1 of uncultured Rhodobiaceae bacterium. Lineage (GTDB taxonomy): Bacteria > Pseudomonadota > Alphaproteobacteria > RS24 > RS24 > JBPCVS01. The sequence goes on from CAYQFO010000013.1 coordinate 5,283, forward strand.
ACTTGCATCACTTGCCCGACAAACCAACCGGCCATTCTCGGCTTCGTCTTGGCCTCGGCCACCTTGTCGGGATTGGCCGCCAGCACGGCATCAATCGCCGCCTCTATTGCACCGCTATCGGTGACTTGTTTCAGCCCCTTTTCTTCCACAATCGCCTTCGGGTCTTTGCCTTTATCGGGGCCGTCTTCAAACATTAGCTCAAAAACCTCTTTGGCGATACGGCTTGAAATTGTTTCATCAGCCTGCAAATCAACCAACTGCCCGACCTGCTCCGGACTGACCGGACTTTCACCAATCGTCAAACCAGCCTTGTTGAGACCGGCAAACACACTGCCAATCACCATATTGGCCACCGCCTTGGCATCGCGTCCATTTGCAGCCGCTTCAAAGAAATCGGCGGTTCCAGATTCCACGACCAATAAAGCCGCCTCAGCTGGCCACAGTCCATAATCAGCAACAAGGCGACACCTCTTCTCATCCGGCAATTCCGGCAGCGTGGCGGCTATTTCATCGACAAATTTTTGCGCAAATGTCAGCGGCAGCAAATCTGGGTCAGGAAAATAGCGATAATCATGCGCTTCTTCCTTTGAGCGCATAGCGCGGGTTTCGCCTTTTTTCGGGTCAAACAGGCGGGTTTCCTGCTTAATCTCACCGCCATCTTCAAGAATGGCAATTTGGCGTCGCGCTTCATGGTCAATCGCTTGGCCAATAAAGCGTATTGAATTGACATTTTTAATCTCGCAGCGCGTCCCCAACGCCTCACCCTCCCGCCGCACCGACACATTCACATCGGCGCGCAAACTGCCCTGCTCCATATTGCCGTCGCATGTGCCGAGAGCGCGCAAAATAGCCCGTATCTTTTTCACATAGTTTTGCGCTTCGATAGCCGAACGCATATCCGGCTTCGAGACAATCTCCATCAGCGCCACGCCGGAGCGATTCAAATCAACAAAACTCAAACTGGGATGCTGGTCGTGCAGCGATTTACCGGCGTCCTGCTCCAAATGCAGACGCTCAATGCCAATCTCTTTGGAGTCTGTGCCATCAATAAAGTCAATCGTCACCACGCCCTCGCCGACAATCGGCTGCTGGAATTGCGAAATCTGATACCCCTGCGGCAGGTCGGGGTAAAAATAATTCTTCCGGTCAAACACCGAGTAAGTGTTGATTTTAGCTTTGAGACCGAGGCCGGTACGCACGGCTTGCTCAACGCATTTACGATTAATCACCGGCAACATGCCCGGCATGGCGGCATCCACCAGCGATACTTGCGTATTGGGTTCGGCTCCAAATTCGGTCGCCGCGCCCGAAAACAGCTTCGCCTCGGAGGCAATTTGAGCGTGTATTTCCAACCCCAACACGACTTCCCAATCGCCGTTCGCCCCGGCTATGAAATTGTTATTCGCGCTCATTTACGCCCTCCACCATTCATCTGCCTGCGCCTTAAAGTCTGCTGCCTGTTCCAACACTTGCGCGGTGCGTAGCACTGTTTCCTCGTCAAAGGCCTGCCCTATCAACTGCAAACCAAGCGGCAGACCATCGCCGTCCAGACCGGCGGGAACGGAAACAGCAGGCAGACCGGCCAGATTGACACTCACGGTAAACACATCATTTGAATACATTTCCAACGGGTCGTCCAGCTTGTCGCCAATCGCAAAAGCCGCCGAAGGCGTCGTCGGCGTCAACAGCACATCGCAATGCGCATAGGCCTTGGTAAAATCCTCCCCAATCAGGCGGCGCACCTGCAAGGCCTTACCATAATAAGCATCATAATAGCCTGCCGACAGCACATAAGTGCCAATCATAATACGACGTTTCACCTCATCACCAAAACCGGCAGCACGCGTTTGGACATACATATCGTTGGTGTCCTTACCGGCTTTGCGCGTCCCATAGCGCACACCGTCATAGCGCGCCAGATTGGAAGATGCCTCGGCCGGTGCAATAATATAATAAGCGGGCAAGGCATATTTGGTGTGCGGCAGGCTGACATCAACAATCTCAGCACCGGCGTCGCGCAGCCAATCAATGCCCTGCTGCCAGAGTTTTTCAATTTCGGCGGGCATGGTGTCAATGCGATATTCTTTCGCAATACCGACTTTCAATCCGCCAATATTTCCGGTTAAAGCAGCTTCATAATCGGCGACGGGTCGCACGACGCTGGTGGCATCTTTCGGGTCATGGCCTGCGATAGAGCCGAGCATAATGGCAGCATCTTGCACGGTTCGGGTGATTGAGCCGGCTTGGTCAAGCGATGAAGCAAAGGCAACAATTCCCCAGCGCGAGCACCGCCCATAAGTCGGCTTCAGCCCGACCGTGCCGGTAAAGGCCGCCGGTTGTCGAATCGAGCCTCCGGTATCTGTCGCCATTGCCGCCACCCCCAAATGCGCCGCAACAGCCGCCGCCGAGCCACCCGACGACCCACCCGGCACCAGTTGTGTCTTTTGTTGTTTTTTCTTACGCCAAGGATTGACCACCGGGCCAAAGCGCGATGTCTCGTTTGATGACCCCATGGCAAATTCGTCATTATTCAGCTTGCCCAACATGACCGCCCCATCAGCCCATAAATTGGCCGTCACCGTGCTTTCATAAGGCGGGGTGAACCCTCCCAGTATGTTTGAGCACGCCGTGGTGCGCACGTTTTTGGTGCAGAATAAATCTTTAATCCCAAGCGGCAGACCTTCCAATGGGCGCGCTTTTTCTGCTTTTCCTGTGGCCAATTTTTTGTCGCTTTCGGCGGCCATTTGCAGAGCTTTTTCGGGCGTTTCCAGCACATAAGCATTTAGTTTGCCGGCGGCAGCGATGCGTTCAATATGCGCCTGTGTCAGTTCGGTGGCGGTGAAGTCTTTCTGCGTGAGACCATCGCGCGCGCCTGCCAATGTCAACGCCGTCAGTTCATCTGTCATTTTGGGCATTATTCCACGACTTTCGGCACGGCAAAATAATCATCATCGCGCTCCGGCGCATTGGCCAATATATCTTGCGGATAACCGCCATCATTGACCTTGTCATCGCGCCCGACCATTTGCGTTTCCACCGCACCGGTCATCGGGCGTACGCCTTGCGTATCAAGCTCGTTTAACTGCTCAATAAAACCCAAAATGGCATTCAGCTCTTTGGTCAATGCTGGTAATTGCGCCTCATCCACCCCGATATGTGCCAGCGTCGCAATATGGTGTACCGTTTTTTCATCTACCGGCATAATTTGTATCTTTCCTTTCGTGTGCAGTTTAAGCGCAGAATTTACCAGCAAAGCCGCTCTCACGCCACAATATGACTTTCAGCCGACTTATGCTATCGCTAAACCATGGCAGTGGTAGAAACGGTTGCTGATTTAATGCACAATCTGTGTAAGGGGCCGCAGGGACAAAAACTGATGGGCATTGACCTTGGCAGCAAAACCATCGGCATGGCGTGCAGCGACACCAGCCACACCATCGCCACCGCCTATGACACAATCCGCCGCACAAAATTTGCCGCCGATGCACAAGCATTGGAAGCCGTTCTTGCCAAAGAAGATATTGGCGGGCTGGTCGTCGGCCTGCCGCTTAATATGGACGGCTCAGAAGGCGCACGTGTGCAAGCGACCCGCGCCTTTATTCGCAATTTGCAAGCGCGCGACGACTTTCCCGACCTACCGATATTATTGTGGGACGAACGCTTGTCCACCGCCGCCGTCACACGCACCTTGCTTGCCGCCGACACCAGCCGCGCCAAACGCACTCAAGTTATTGACAAAATAGCCGCCGCCTATATTCTGCAGGGGGTGCTGGACAACTGGCAAAACAATCCGGCGTAACCCTATGGCGGTGTCCCCTTCGCATAATCGAAACCCATAAAACACACCCAATGTGGAGTATCAAATGGAACCATTTTCAAGCATCCTATTTAGCTGTCTGACGCTGATGATGTGCGCTGATGACGCCAAGCAGACACTGCAAGCCCCGGCAGTGCAAATTGTTGAGGCGTTAACCAACATGCCGTTAAACGACTCGACTGTCGGCGTGCCGTCAAGTCATGCTAATGCCACACGGGTCTTAAAAGCGTTTTTATTGGGCGGAGAATATATCCCTTTGAGTGTGCGTAACCAAGATTACCTGCGTAACGAACCGCATGAACAAATCATTCCCGCCTTAGGGGGGGCAGCCTCCTTTAGGCCAACGCGCGATACAAATGCCGAAGAAGCTTGGCAACAAGGCTGGACCGGGCGCGGTGTTAAAGTGGGTCATTTGGATGATTTTAAAGATGAAGATATCTATCGTCCTTGGGGTGAACGGCAATTTACGCATGGAGAAGCCACAGCCTTTGTGACCTTTCAAATTGCGCCTGAAATTGACCATGCTAAGGGCAATTTGAGTTTCGGATGTGGTCTGCCCACTGGTACGCAAACAAGAGAAATTGCTGAGGTTTATCAGTCTTTCAGCGATAATGGCTATCATATCGTCAATAATTCATTCGGCTCAAGCCGGTATCATCATAACCAATGTACCGGTGCCCCGTCTCAACTTATATCAGCGTCAGATTGGAATGATATAATTGACGATGAAATTCAGGATGACAGCTTGCAAAAGCTGGCCCTGCCGAGTGGTTCACCCGACACTTATAACCCGAATATGCTGTTTGTTTTCGCGGCTGGAAATGATGGTGTAGCAGGCGAATGCCCATTAGGGCTGGATGAATGCAATTTGCGAGCCGCCACTATTTACCGGATGCGCCAAGACGGTCAAACCGAAGCCGGAGATCGTGTTCTTTTTGTCGGGGCATTGTCCGATGACAGCTTTGGCGCAAATAATGTGGGATTGGCTTCCTACTCACAATCGGCCGGAAAAATGTCGCTTGATTATATTGTTGCCCATGATGATGTTTACACTGATAATGACCTGGGAGGAACATCCTATGCCGCCCCCCGCGCGGTCGGAGCGGCAGCACTTGTGCGGCATAAATTTCCAAACCTCAACGGCGCAAAACTAAAACAGGTTTTGATTCAATCAGCCGATGATTTGGGCGACCCGGGACCCGACCCGGTTTATGGGTCAGGGAGGTTAAACATTTTGGCGGCTTTATCGCCAATAGCCGGTCTCACCAGTCCCTCATCAAGTTCTTCCGCATCAAACGATACTCTTGGGCTGCTTGTTGTTGCCGCCGCTGTCGCCATTGGTGTTACGCAATTTGGAGGCTCAGATGACGATACAGATGAATCCCCAGATGAAGAAGCTTTTCCCGAAGTCGAACGTTATCTGATTGCCGGTAACAAGCATTTGACCTCGCGCCCGTGGTCCGGCGCATTTTCTGCCATTGACGGTACGCCCCATCGGGTTGAAAAATTTTACCAAAGCACGCGCCAACAGCTCAATTTTAAGACGGCTCTTAAAACCTGGCAAACCCGCCGCACCAAAAGCCTTCTGACCATGCATTATGACAATGGTTTTGCGGCACCGCTTTACACAGCCCAACCCTATCTGGGGCTTGGTCTGTCTTCGTATATAAAACTGGGCGGCAAAACAATGATGTCCCTGCATGCACTTGACCTTTGGCAAACCGGTGGAGAAATCACCGAATCCCCATGTTATGATGGTTTTCAGCGCGAATTTCACTGCGGCACCGGGTTAGCTTGGCGTGATGTCAAAGACCATATTGGCGAGCGGCAGGTTGACCCCCGCTTTTTCGCCAGAATCGCATACAGATTTTAAGCGCGTAAAATTATTTGCGTTGAAAGCTGATAGGCTCTATACACTGAGGCTTTAATGAGCCGTGAAAAATCAAAGTTCCATTTCCCCCACCGCGATTTGTTGGGAATTGAGGGGCTTTCTGTTTCCGACATTAACGGCCTGCTTGACCTTTCCGAAAACTATGTTGAACAAAACCGTCAGATAAACAAAAAGACTGCTGCGCTAGCTGGGCGTACACAAATAAATCTGTTTTTTGAAAGTTCAACCCGCACACAAAGCTCGTTTGAGCTGGCCGGTAAGCGGCTGGGTGCCGATGTGATGAATATGAGCGTCACGGCCTCGTCCGTCAACAAAGGCGAAACCCTACTTGACACCGCCGCCACGCTGAACGCCATGAACCCCGATTTGCTGGTGGTGCGCCATGGCGACAGTGGTGGCGTTGCGCTGTTGGCGCAGAAAGTCTCCTGCGCCGTGTTAAACGCTGGCGACGGCGCACATGAACACCCAACCCAAGCCCTACTGGACGCGCTGACCATTCGCCGGCGGCGCGGGTCTCTGGAAGGCTTACACATTGCCATTTGCGGCGATATTGCCCATTCGCGCGTTGCGCGTTCCAATCTGCTGCTGCTCAATATGATGGGCGCGTGTGTGCATCTTATTGGCCCGCGCACATTATTGCCTGCCGATGCTAAAAAACTTGGCGCACAAGTCTTTACCTCCATGCGCGAGGGGCTTCAGGGGTGCGATATTATCATGACGTTGCGCTTGCAAAATGAACGCATGGCGGGAAGTTTCATCCCATCGGTGCGCGAGTATTATCATCTTTATGGCCTTGACCGTGAAAAGCTCGGCTGGGCCAAACCCGGCGCACTGGTTATGCACCCGGGGCCAATGAATCGCGGTGTGGAAATTGACAGCATCATTGCCGATGACCCAAAAATCAGCCTGATAGGCGAGCAGGTGGAAATGGGCGTGGCGGTGCGCATGGCGGTCTTGGAAGCACTGGCCGCCAATCTGCCCAATGAGATCGGTGAGATAGGTGCCACCAATGAATGAGTGGGATTGCGCCTATGTCAATGCCCGCTTGCTTGACCCAGCAAGCGGGTTGGATGCGCGCGGCACTCTGATTGTCGAAAACGGTAAAATCGCCGCCATCGGTGCTGATGCGCCGCTTTCAAAGGGCATTAAAAAAAGAGATTGCAAAGGCCTCGCGCTTATGCCCGGTCTCGTCGATATGCAGGTTTTTACTGGTGAGCCGGGCGAAGAACACCGCGAAACACTGGCGAGTGCCTCGCAAGCCGCCGCCGCCGGGGGTGTCACGCATATTGTTACCATGCCCAATACCATACCGGTCATTGATGATACCGCGCTGGTTGAGTTTATCCGTCGCCGTGCGCGTGGCACGGCCGAGGTGCGCGTTTCGCCGATGGCGGCTATCACGCAAAATTGCGACGGACGGGCGCTGACCGAATTCGGCCTGTTGACCGAAGCCGGTGCCGTTGCCTTTACCGATGGCGATCGCGGGGTGATGAACGCCCTCATCATGCACCGTGCCTTGGCCTATGCCGCCAATTTTGACGCGCTGATTATGCAGCACGCTATGGATGCGGATTTACAAAGTGCCGGTGTCATGAATGAGGGAGAATTGGCGACAAGGCTGGGGCTGGAGGGTATTCCGGTGGCCGCAGAGACCGCCATTATTGACCGCGATTTACGCCTCGTTGCGTTGACCGGAGCGCGCTATCATATCGCTCAGATTTCTGCTGCCGACAGTGTTGACGCCATCCGCGCCGCCAAAGCCAAAGGCTTACCGGTCAGTTGCTCGGTTTCGGCCACCCATTTAATGTTGAATGAAAATGACCTCGAAACGTATCGAACTTTTGCCAAACTCAACCCTCCCCTGCGCAGCGAGCAAGACCGGCTGGCACTGATTGACGCGCTGGCCGACGGCACCATTGATGTCGTTGTTTCCGGCCATAATCCGCAAGATGTAGAAGCCAAACGCCAACCTTTCGCGCAAGCGGCCTATGGCACAGTCGGGCTGGAAACACTGCTGGCCACCTTGCTGACCCTACACCAGTCAGGCGGACATGATTTACTGAAGCTACTGGCCAGTGTCACTTGCCGCCCGGCCGCGTTGCTGAACCTGACCGCCGGACGGCTAGAAATTGGCGCACAAGCCGATTTTGCACTGGTCGATTTGGAAGCCCCATGGAGTGTCAATGCCGACAATTTACTGTCAAAATCGCAAAATGCTGCGGTTGAAGGAAGACAAATGCAAGGTATTGTTCGTGCATGCCATGTTGACGGCAGAGCTATTTTTGCACTCAAATAGAAATCGGCTAACAATAAACCATAAATTGGGGGATATAATGAGTTGGGAACTACTTACACTAATTTCGATTGTCGGCGGGTATCTGCTAGGGTCAATACCTTTCGGCCTGTTGCTGACACGGCTGCTTGCTCACATCGACATTCGTAATATTGGCTCCGGTAATATCGGTGCCACCAATGTGCTGCGCGCCGGTCACAAAGGGCTGGCCGCGCTCACCCTATTGCTGGATGCGCTAAAGGGCGCACTGGCCGTTCAACTGGCCATAAGCCTGGTAGGCGACAGTGCCATGCAAGCGACTGCCTTAGCCTGCTTTTTGGGACATTTATTCCCGGTTTGGTTACACTTTAAGGGCGGCAAAGGGGTTGCCGTTTTTATTGGGCTTATGCTCATATTGTCGCCCATGGCGGGCATTTTGTTGCTGATAAGCTGGGTGGTTGTGGCAGCGATTTTCCGCTATGCCTCAGTGGCGGCGTTTGTCAGCATGATAATGTCCATGGTAATGTTGCTGGTGCTGGGTGAGATGGATACATTCGCTGTCGCGCTGGTCATGACATTGTTAACTTTTTACGCCCATCGCGAAAACATTAAACGTCTTCGGGGCGGAACAGAAAGCCGTATCGGTCAATAATAAGGAAGAAAATACCGATGAATGACGCAGAACTTTTGGCTTGTTTGCGCCTTGCGCGCACCGAGCAGGTCGGGCCGGTTACCTATCAACGCCTGATACAGATTTACGGTAATGCCACCGATGCGCTGGAGGCTCTGCCTGAATTGGCCGCCCGCGGTGGGCGTCGCCGCAAGCTGAAAGCAATGCGTGTCGCTGATGCGCGTAAAGAACTTTCAACAACCGAAAAACATGGCGGGCGTTACCTTGTTTGGAATCAGCCGCCATACCCGCCACATTTGGCTGCCCTGCCCGATGCCCCGCCCATATTGAGTGCTTTCGGCCATGTGCATTTGCTGGAGCGGCCAAGCGTGGCGATTGTCGGGGCGCGTAATGCCTCGGCGGTGGCACGCCATATTGCCAAAATACTGGCCGAGGAATTGGGGCAACGTCAATATGTTGTCATATCCGGTCTGGCGCGCGGTGTTGACGGTGCCGCCCATCACGCCAGCCTTGAAAGCGGCACCATCGCTGTACTCGGCAACGGCATTGAGCATTTCTATCCAAAGGAAAATGAAGAGCTACAAAAACAAATTATGGCACAAGGTTTGATTCTATGTGAAAACCCGCCCGATATGGCCCCGCAAGCCGCACTTTTTCCCCGCCGTAACCGCATTATTGCGGGCTTATCGCTTGGCACGATTGTGGTTGAGGCGGCGCGGCGTTCCGGCTCATTGATTACCGCGCGACTGGCAGCTGACTATGGCCGCGAAGTCATGGCTGTGCCCGGCTCACCCATGGATGCCCGCAATCATGGCAGCAATAATCTCATTCGTGATGGCGCCGCACTTGTCGAAAATGTTGACCACGTATTGCAACTTATCGCACCACTGGCTGAACGCGACCGACTTGAAACCATGACCCGTCCCATCCCCAGCAATCCCGCACCACCACCTGATTTATCCACCGACCAGCGCGATGAAATTACGGCTCTGCTGAGTGCCGCACCGGTAACCATTGATGCGCTGGTGCAAATGAGCCGCGCCGACATTCCGCAAGTCAATTTGGTGCTTTTGGAACTTGAATTGGCCGGCCGTCTGATACACGAACCGGGCGGTCTGGTCAGCCTGATTGACTCGTCGTCCTGACTTCGTTTTGATTTGCGATTTGACAAACCGCCCTGTTTCACCCATATGATGCGCGCTTATGGACGTCGTCATTGTTGAATCGCCTGCCAAGGCAAAAACCATCAATAAATATCTGGGGTCGGATTATACGGTTCTGGCTTCGGTAGGGCATGTGCGCGATTTACCCAATCGTGACGGATCCGTTGACCCGGAAAAAGATTTTGCCATGCAGTGGGAAGAACATGGCGATGCCCGCAAACGCTTAAATGAAATAGCAGGTGCGGTAAAAAAAGCCGACCGGCTGGTGTTGGCCACCGACCCGGACCGCGAAGGCGAAGCGATTAGCTGGCATGTGCTGGAGATATTGCGCAAAAAGAAAGTGCTGGAGGGCAAGCCGGTCAGCCGCGTTGTCTTTAACGCCATTACCCGCAATGCCGTGCTGGAAGCGATGGGAAACCCACGCGAGATTGACCAAAAACTGGTGGACGCTTATCTGGCACGCCGCGCACTTGACTATTTGGTCGGCTTTAATTTGTCGCCGGTTTTGTGGCGCAAATTGCCCGGGGCGCGCTCGGCCGGCCGCGTGCAATCTGTCGCACTGCGGCTTGTTTGCCAACGCGAATTGGAAATTGAGCAATTCAAGCCACAGGAATATTGGACGCTCGATGCCGATTTCACCACCCCAAACGGCGATGTATTACCGGCACGACTGGCCGTACATGCGGGCGAAAAATTGACTAAATTTTCGCTGGGTGACGAGAATGCCGCCAACGCCGTACAAGCCGCTATTGTCGCGACGCAATTTCATGTAGAAAATGTTGAAAGCAAGCCCGGCATGCGCAATCCGTCGGCACCGTTTACCACTTCAACTTTGCAGCAAGAAGCCTCGCGCAAGCTGGGGTTTAATGCCAAACGCACCATGCAAGTGGCGCAATTACTCTATCAGGGCGTTGCCTTTGAAGGCGAGGAAACCGGCCTGATTACCTATATGCGAACCGATGGCACACAAATGGCACCCGAAGCCATAACCGAAACACGCCGCGTGATTGAAGCAGATTTTGGCGAAGAATATGTGCCGGAAAAGGCGCGTGTTTATGAAACCAAAGCCGCCAATGCCCAAGAAGCGCATGAGGCCATTCGCCCGACTTCATTGGTGCGGCGTCCTGAGGATGTGGGGCGTTTTCTTGATGAGGACCAAGCCAAGCTCTATGCGCTTATCTGGAAACGCACCATGGCGTCGCAAATGCAAAGCGCGCGTGTGCAACGCACGACGATTATTATTTCCGGCGCAGATGGCCAAACAGGGTTTCGCGCCAGTGGCACAGTGATTACTTTTTCCGGCTTTTTGAAACTTTATGAGGAAGGCGAGGATGATAAGGAAAAAGAAAAGGACAATCCCACCCTGCCCGTCGTCTCCAGCGGCAATGCGCTGACCACGAAGAAAGTCACACCCGAGCAGCATTTCACCGAGCCGCCGCCACGCTATAGCGAAGCGACATTGGTCAAGCGCATGGAAGAATTGGGCATTGGTCGCCCCTCGACTTATGCGAACGTATTGTCTGTCTTGCGCGAGCGCGATTATGTGGTGATGGAGCGTAATCGTTTTGTGCCGCAGGATAAGGGGCGACTGGTGACGGCATTTTTGGAAAATTTCTTTGAACGCTATGTCGAATATGATTTCACCGCCGCACTGGAAGCCGACCTTGATAAGGTTTCAGGCGGCACGATGAGCTATAAAGAAGTGCTGGCACGCTTCTGGCAGGATTTTAACCAAACCGTCGAACAGACAATGGAAATCCGCAATACGCAAATTCTCGACACCATGAACGAGGTCATGGGGGCGCATATTTTCAAAGACACCGGCACTGGCGACCCACGCATCTGCCCAAAATGTGGCGACGGGCAACTCAGTCTGAAAACCGGTCGCTATGGTGCCTTTGTCGGTTGCACGCGCTATCCCGAATGCCGCTTTACCCGTCAATTTGCTGGCGAGGCTGCCGAACAAGGCGATAGCGAACGCCTGCTCGGTCAAGACCCCGAAACTGGTTTTGACGTGCAAGTAAAAAA
>CAYQFO010000014.1:0-7867 GCA_964416815.1 uncultured Rhodobiaceae bacterium
CAAAAGTTTTTACCTGCGATATTTTGATTACGGCATTATTGACTTGCGTGGTTGTTGTCACCCCCAGCCATGCGGAGAAATTGGAAAGTGCCTTGGCGCAATTACTGGCGCGCAACAGTTCGCTATTGGCCGCGCAATCGCAATATAATGCGCAACATGCCGAGCAATATGCCGCGCTGTCGACCATGTTGCCTCATATTACTGCCTATGCGCAGCGAACGACTTCTGAAACTGAGGCGACATACGCTGGTGGCGTTATGCCCATGGGCAGTCAATTTCAATTGGAACGTCCTAAGTTTAAGAGCGAAGGCTATGGCGTAGAGATTAGGCAAGAAGTGTTCACCAGCGGCAAAAACTTTAATGCCTTCCGCGCCAAACGCGCCGAAATTCGCGCTGCCAAGCAAGACCTTATTGAGACCGAGCAACAAATTATTTTGCAAGGTATCACGGCTTATTTGGATGTCTTGCAGGCCGAAGCCGTGTTGGAACTCAATCGCAAAAATGAGACTATATTGGACAAGAGATTTGAAGCGACCCGCGACCGATTTCAGGTCGGTGTCGGCACACGCACCGATGTGGCACAGGCCGAAGCGGGGTTGGCTGGCGCTTTGTCATCGCGTCTTTCGGCCGGCGCCGCACTCAATTCGGCTAAAGCCGTTTACCAAGAAGTGTTCGCCATCGCTCCGCAAGAATTGGAGCCGCCAAAAGAGTTACCGCTATTGCCAGCAACGCTCGACCAAGCTCAAATTGAGGCGCGCAAGGACAATCCGGTGCTGGCTTCGAGACAAGAGACGGCAGCACGGGGGCGTTATGAAGTTTACAGCACAATCGGTGGGGCTTTGCCGTCTGTGACCATCACTGGCACTTATGCCTATGATGAAAACCCGAATGGTATAACAGGTGCTGAAGCCGAAACGACGCGTGTGGTGGCGCGGGTGAATGTGCCGATTTTTTTGGGTGGCCGTTCAATCGCGGCAATATCGGCTTCCACGGATGTGCGCAACGCCTTGACGCAAAATGTGCATGTCGTTTCGCGTGCCGTGACGCGCGGCGTTGTACAGGCTTGGAATAATTATCAGGCGTCAGTCGGGGTGATTGAGGCGCGTAAACAGCAAATCAATGCGTCGGAGCAGGCACTGGATGGTGTGCGTCAGGAGAATCGTCTTGGCACGCGAACAACATTGGATGTGTTGAATGCCGACCAGGCCTTGCTGGATGCGCGTGTCGGTTTGCTTCGGGCTGAGCGCAACCAATATCTGGCTGCTTATTCTTTGCTGGCCAGCGTCGGCCATTTAACAAGCAAAAAATTGCGTATTCAAGCGGCGCAAATTGAGGCAGAGTAAACCGATAATGGTGCGACGGCGGCAAATGCGTCTATCGCCCATCATCGGAGGCCGATATGCCAACACGTAAACCGCCTGCTGCTGACGCTGACGACGATACACAGGAAGTTATTCAGGCCATCAGGCGTATTATGTCGCATGAGGCTGCAGGCCAAGGCACTGGCGAGAACAACAACCCAGACACCCCAATGCTTCCCGAAAATGCGGCGCACCGTGTGGAAGCCGCCTTCAGGCGGTTGGTCGGTGACAAGAATTCTCCACCGACTATTTTGGAGGCGCTTATTTTGGAAGTGCTGGAGCCTTATTTGAAGAACTGGATGGAAACCACTTTGCCGGAGGTGGTGGAGCGCATTGTGCGTGAAGAAGCACGCGAGCTTATCGATAAGCGAAGATAGGGCGATAAGCGTGGGTGCCTCTTGCTCTGTTTCTGGCCATGGTGTAAGCCGAATGCATCATGTCCAAAGCATCACTTGACAAGATTTATGAGCCATCAACCATTGAAGCCCGGCTTTATGAAAGCTGGGAAAAAGACGGCTGTTTTGCGGCCGGTCGTGTGCCGAATGGCGCGCCTTATACGATTGTTATACCGCCGCCTAATGTGACTGGCAGCCTGCATATGGGTCATGCGCTGAATAATACACTGCAGGATATTCTGTGCCGTTTTGAGCGTATGCGTGGGCGCGATGTCTTGTGGCAGCCCGGCACTGATCACGCCGGTATCGCCACGCAAATGGTGGTTGAACGGCAATTGGCTGAAACGAGCAATATCAGCCGCCACGATATGGGGCGCGAAAAATTTATCGAACGTGTCTGGCAATGGAAGCAAGAAAGCGGGTCGACGATTACTGAGCAATTGCGTCGTTTGGGGACGTCGTGTGACTGGAGCCGTGAACGCTTTACCATGGATGAAGGCTTGTCGGAAGCGGTTGTGAAGGTGTTTGTCGCGCTTTACGAGCAAGGTCTTATTTTTAAGGATAAGCGGCTGGTGAATTGGGATCCGGGGCTGCTGACGGCGATTTCCGACCTTGAAGTGGAATCCCGCGAGGTCAACGGCCATCTTTGGCATTTTAACTATCCGTTGGAAGACGGCAGTGGCCATATCACCGTGGCCACCACACGACCGGAGACCATGCTGGGGGATAGTGGCGTGGCGGTGCATCCGGAGGATGCGCGGTTTACGGATTTGGTTGGTAAGAATGTTATCCTGCCGATTGTCGGGCGTAAAATTCCGATTGTCGCCGATGATTATGCCGACCCGGAGCAAGGGTCGGGGGCGGTGAAAATTACCCCGGCGCATGATTTTAATGACTTTGAGGTCGGCAAGCGGCATCGGCTTGCGCAGATAAATATGCTTGACCAATGCGGCTGTATTGACCTGACGGACGCGACTTTTGACGACATGATTAACCGCGAAAGCTGGCACGGCCTCAGCCGCGAAGAGGGACGCAAGCGCGTGGTGACAGAAATGGAAAATCTCGGCCTGCTGGTTGCGACTGAAGACAATCGACATATGGTGCCGTTTGGTGACCGGTCGGGGAAAATTATTGAGCCATGGTTGACCGACCAATGGTATGTCAATGCTGCCGAATTGGCCAAACCGGCATTGGATGCAGTGAAAAACGGCGCGACTAAATTCGTGCCGCAAAATTGGGCAAAAACCTATTTCGATTGGTTGGAGAATATCCAGCCTTGGTGTATTTCGCGACAGCTTTGGTGGGGGCATCAAATTCCGGCATGGTATGGGTCGGACGGGGCGATATTTGTCGCTGAAAGCGAGGCACAAGCGCAAGCCAAAGCGGATGCGCATTATGGTTCGCCGGGCAAAATTAGCCGCGATGAGGATGTGCTGGATACATGGTTTTCCTCGGCGCTGTGGCCGTTTTCGACACTGGGTTGGCCGCAAGACACGCCGGCATTGAAACGTCATTACAAAACCGATGTGCTGGTGACTGGCTTTGATATTATTTTCTTCTGGGTGGCGCGAATGATGATGCTGGGGTTGCACTTCATGAAAGAAGTGCCGTTTCACACCGTTTATATTCACGCTCTGGTGCGCGATGAAAAGGGCGCGAAAATGTCGAAATCGAAGGGCAATGTGGTTGACCCATTGGCACTGATGGACAAATACGGTGCCGATGCGTTGCGCTTTACTTTGTCGGCCATGGCGGCGATGGGGCGCGACATTAAGCTGTCTGAGGCGCGTATTGAAGGCTATCGTAATTTCGGCACCAAACTCTGGAATGCAGCCCGCTTTTGCCAAATGAATAGTTGTTTTGAGGCGGCTGCGTTTGACCCGGCCAAGGCGAAATTACCGCTCACACAATGGCTGGTGGGGGAGGTGGTGCGGACGCAAAACGCCGTCACGCAAGCACTGGAAGCCTATCGTTTTAACGATGCGGCCGATGGCGTTTATCGGTTTATCTGGAGCAATTTTTGCGACTGGTATATCGAACTGGCCAAACCGATTTTGCAGGGGGATGATGGGGCGGAAAAGGCAGAAGTGCAAGCCGCCGCCAAATGGGGGCTGGAGCATGCGCTGCATTTGCTACATCCATTTATGCCGTTTGTGACCGAGGAATTATGGACCAAAACCGGTCAACGCAAGACGCATTTGATGCTGGATGCTTGGCCGATGTTTGATGCTGGGCTGGTCAACGATAACGAAGAGGTGCGTTTGGAAATTAATCATCTGATAAGTATCATTAAGCAAATTAGACAAACTAAAGATTTTTTAGAACTGCCCGATAAGATTCGCGTAAAATTTGTTCCCGAGCTGGGAAACCAAGAATTTTCTGCCTATAGTCAGAGGTGGCTCGAAGATTTGGCTTATGTGCAGCTTGTTGACGATGATGAAGTTATTGAGCATGAACTAAATCTAGTATTTAGAGGCTTCTTAACCTTAGATGTCGGAAGCCGAATTGACCTGATGGATAAGAAAATTGAAGAAATGAAAAAAGAAGTTGCGTTTTTTGAAAAAAAATTGGCAAATCCGAATTTTCGTAAAAAAGCGCCTAAAGAGGTTGTTGAGGAAAACGAACAGAAATTAGAAGATTCCAAAGAAAACCTTGAAAAATGGCAAAATATCAGGGCTTAGTTGGGTGACTCGCGCCAAACTGCCGTTTCTATAACCGCCAAGCGGCAAGGGGAGATTATTGAGCTTCTTTGGTATTCGCCCGCAGCCAGTCGGCCAGTGCGTCCTCGGCGGTCTCTCCGGCAGCGACGCCGGCATGGTTTGGGTAACATTTTTGATGGACGCAATAAGGTCAAGCCCGTTGATTTTGAGAAAGGTAAAAATGGCGATAAAGGCGGCCCGTTTATTGCCATCAACAAAGGCATGATTTTTGGCCAGCTCATAGCCATAGGCCGCCGCCAGCGCATACAAATCCGCCGTTTCGTCATAGGCAAATATCTGTCGCGTTACAAGTTATTTAACAATAGCAGCCTAGATATCGAGTTCCACCCAGACTGGCACATGGTCGGAGGGTTTTTCCCAATCGCGTGTGTGTTTATCTATGCCGAAGCCGCGCAGGCGGTCGGCGGCGAGCGGGCTGAGCAGATGATGGTCAATGCGGATGCCGTTATTTTTTGGCCATGCCCCGCCTTGATAATCCCAGAATGTATAGGTGTCGTCGCCAGTGACCGCCATGGTGGAGATGGCTTCGGTGAGGCCAAGATTGAGCAGGCGGCGAAAGGCGGCATGCGTTTCAGGGCGGTAGAGCGCGTCGCCCTCCCATGCTTGCGGGGCGTAGCAGTCGGCGGCGGCGAAGATGCCGTTATAGTCGCCGGCCAGCACGAAGACTTCTTCTTGTGAGAGCAGGGTTTCGGCGTGTGCTTCGAGTGCGGCCATCCAGTTTAGTTTGTAGGTATATTTTTCACTTCTATTATTTTTGTCGTCTTCCACCGGGTTGCCGTTGGGCAGATAGAGCGATGCCACGCGCAGGGCGCCAGTTTTGGTGGAGACGACCGCTTCGATATAGCGTGCTTGCTCGTCTTGATGGTTGGGGATGCCGCGGGTGATGTCTTCGAGCGGCAGTTTGGAGAGCAGGGCGACGCCATTATATGTTTTCTGCCCGTGGGTTTCGACATTAAAGCCGAGGGCTTCAAGCTCCTCGCGCGGAAAGGTTTCATCAATACATTTCAGTTCTTGCAGGCAGACGATATCGGGTTTTTCGGCTTCCAGCCAAGCCAATAGATTGGGCAGCCGCGTTCTTACCGAATTGACGTTCCAGCAAGCAATTTTCATAAGAGGTCGAACGACGTGCCGCAACCACAAGCGGCGGTGGCATTGGGGTTGTTGATGCGGAAGCTGGAACCGATAAGGTCATCCACCCAGTCAATTTCCGCATCGGTCATATAGGCCAGCGATATGTCATCAACCAGCACATCAACGCCGGAGCGTGAAAACACATGGTCGTCTTTGTCGGTTTTGGTGTCAATTGAGAAGACATAGGAAAAGCCGGAGCACCCCCCCCCTTGCACGCCGACGCGCAGGCGTGCGCCATCGGCCTCGGTGGCGAGGATTTTGTTGATTTGCGTGGCCGCCGCCTCGGTAATTGAAAATTGCGTCATGCCTTATAAATAGAGGGCGTTTGGTGTGTTTTCAAGCTAAGTTTATGGCATGAAATTAATTCGTCAAACCGCACCGCCGAGCGCCGCGCAAATGGCCTTATTGCTGGAGGCCGACCCCGACCGCCGCAAAATCAATGCCTATTTACAAACCGGCGCATTTTATGTGACCGAGGATGGCGATGGCTTGGTGGTGGTGATGCCGCTTGCAGAGGCGGGTGTGTGGGAGATTAAAAACATCGTGCTGGTTGAGGCGGCACGCGGGCAGGGTAAGGGCAAGGCTTTATTGGCTACGACGCTTGCCATGTTGGCGGCAGAGGGGGCGACGGCGGTTGAGATAGGCACCGGCAATAGCAGTCTTGAGCAGCTGGCACTGTATCAAAAGGCGGGCTTTCGGATTGTCGGCATTGTGCCGGATTTTTTCGCCGATTATCCCGAACCCATCATCGAAAATGCTATAGAATGCAAGGATATGGTGCGGTTGCGCCTTTATTTATATTCATAAGGCACACCGAGTCGAATTGACATCGCGCTGTTTGAAACTTCAAATTTATTGGCCAATTTGTCGACAGTAACCGGCTTTTCAATTTCTTCCATGGCATGTTTACCTCCCATCCCAAAAATTAAAATAAAATTTTGCGCTTTCACTATGTGAGGGATTGGTGGCATAGTGTTTGTGTCCGTCGGGTGACGAATCGACGGGCGGGGCATCAGCAAGCCTCACACGAGCGGCAGGCCGCTTTGAGTATTCAAAGCGGTTACGCTTTTTAAGGCGGCTGTCGTCAGCCTCGTCACTTTGACCTTTTGAGGTCGGGGTGACGGCGGAATAAAATAGCCTTGGCGAATACGTCGTTGTCACTCTCGTGATGTCTTGCTGACACCCCGGCACCTGCGCAAGCAGGTGTCGTTTGTTTTTATGCAAACAAAGGGAGGTGAAGCCATGCTCAACAAGCGCAGAATCATCCGCCACTGCAAATATCTTGTGAACGGCCTGTTATACTTTCCGGCCAATGTGCTTTATGTGCTGGTGCGCATCGTGACCGAAACCAATCGGACGCTTTTGATATGGGGTGCGTCGCCATGGTCGGAGTAAGAAGAAGATTATCTGCGGCACGCCTACGCCAAAGGCCAGCGCATTTCCCGCATTTGTACGACCCTCATGCGTACAAATGCAGATATTCGCCACAATGCACGCAAACTCGACTTGCGTCATGGTTGGCGGCCTTGAACTTTTTTTTCTGTGTTCTAAAATCAGTGCATGAAAAATGCGTCCTCTATTTATCACGCCCCCTATGCCTGCCAGCCGGATAAATCGCGCGGGCGTTTGCATAATGAGCCGGAAAGCAAAACCCGCACTCCCTTTCAACGCGACCGCGACCGCATTTTGCACGCCGGAGCCTTTCGTCGCCTGAAACACAAGACGCAAGTGTTTCTCGCCCATGTCGGCGATTATTACCGCACCCGCCTGACGCACTCGCTGGAAGTGGCGCAAATCAGTCGCTCTATCGCCCGCGAACTGGCATTGGATGAGGAATTAACCGAAACGCTGGCACTGGCGCACGACCTCGGCCACACGCCCTTTGGCCATGCTGGTGAGGAATCCCTAAACGAATGCATGACGGCCTATGGCGGCTTTGACCACAATGCCCAAACCTTGCGCATCGTGACACGGCTGGAAAAACGTTATATCCCGTTTGACGGGCTGAATATGACTTGGGAAACGCTGGAAGGGCTGGCCAAACATAATGGCCCGCTTCTGAACAAAAGCACCAAACTCACCGACTTACCCTTTGCCATGCAGGAACACGCCGAGGCGCAAGATTTGCAGCTTGAGACCTACCCGTCGCTTGAGGCGCAAGTGGCGGCACTGTCGGACGATATTGCCTATAATAATCATGATATTGACGATGGCTTACGCGCCGGCTTGATAACGCTGGCCGATTTACGCGAGCTACCCA
>CAYQFO010000014.1:7877-16507 GCA_964416815.1 uncultured Rhodobiaceae bacterium
ATTCTGCACGCCATGCACAAAAAATTCGGCGACCAACCGGACAATCTGATACGCCACGAGTTGGTGCGCGAGCTTATCTCGCTGATGATTGGCGATTTGGTGGCTGAAATCCGCCGCCGCATCAAAGCGCACAATCTGCAAAGTGCCGATGATGTGCGTATGCTGGGGCAGCCCGTAGCGGCGTTTTCCAATACGCTGGAGCCGCGCCACCGTGAAATCAAAGCGTTTTTGTTCGAGCGTGTTTATCGCCACCACACGGTCAATGGCGCGATGAGTAAAGCGCGGCGTATTATGCGCGACCTGTTCAACCTGATGCTCACCGAGCCGGATTTGCTGCCGCAAGAATGGCGGCAACAAGCCGAAACAGACGATAAAACCATGCGCGCGCGGGTGATTTGCGACTATGTGGCTGGCATGACCGACCGCTTCGCCATGGAAGAATATCGCCGTTTGTTCGACATTTCCGATTCAATGGCGTAAAAGCCGCAGCATGAACCTCTTTGCCGAAATGGAAGCGCGGTTGACCGCCATTGTCGCCGAATTGGTGCAAGCGGGGCAACTTCCTGATATGTTAGATGTCCCGCGCCTAACGGTGGAACCACCCCCCGATGGTGTGCATGGCGATATGGCCACCAATGCCGCCATGGTGCTGGCCAAACCTGCCGCTATGGAACCACGCGCACTGGCCGACTTGTTGGCCGCCAGACTGGCCGAAGACGATAGGGTGGCGGCAAGCAATGTGGCCGCACCGGGATTTGTCAATCTGACCCTAAAACCCAAAAGCTGGCACGATTTGGTGCCGCATGTGCTGAGGGTCGGTAGTGAGTATGGGGCTGTGGCGGCGACTGGTAACAAGGTTAATATCGAATTTGTCTCGGCCAATCCGACCGGCCCGATGCATGTCGGCCACGCGCGTGGTGCGGTGTTTGGCGATGCGCTGGCGCGTCTGTTGAAGAAAACCAGCACAGAAGTCTTGCGTGAATACTATATTAACGATGCCGGAGCGCAGGTTGATATATTGGCGCGGTCGGCATTGCTGCGGATGCGCGAATCATTGGGCGAAGATATAGGCGAGATTCCGGCCGGTCTTTATCCGGGCGAATATCTGCAACCAGTTGGGCAGGCTTTGGCTAAAAAGCACGGTAAAGCATTGTTTGAACAGGACGAAGCGGTGCAAATCAAGGCCGCCCGCGAGATGGCTTTGCCGATGATGATGGCTATGATACGCACCGATTTGGCCGCGCTTGGCGTTACGCATGATTGCCTTTCGTCTGAGCAAGACTTGCATGATGGCGGCGCGGTGGCGGCGGTGGTCGACACGCTGACCGATAAAGGTCTTATATATGAAGGTGTGCTGCAGCCACCTAAGGGTAAAAAACCGCCTTCCGATTGGGAAGCAACGCCGCAAACGCTGTTCCGCGCCACGCAATTTGGCGATGACAGCGACCGCCCGCTAAAAAAATCTGACGGCAGTTGGACGTATTTTGCGGCCGATATTGCCTATCATGCCGATAAAATCAAACGCGGCTATGTGCAAATGATTGATGTCTGGGGGGCAGACCATGTCGGCTATGTCAAGCGGATGCAGCTAGCCATTGCGGCACTGACGGACGGGCAGGCTGATTTACAGGTCAAGCTATGCAATTTGGTGAAGCTGAAGCGGGGTGACAAAGAAGTTAAAATGTCTAAACGTTCCGGTGATTTAATAAGTTTACATGAAGTCGTAGATGAGGTTGGAAAAGACGCCATACGCTTCATGATGCTGACCCGCAAAAATGATGCGCCATTGGATTTTGATTTTGAGCTGGTGAAAGAGAAGCACCGCGATAATCCGGTTTTTTATGTGCAATATGCCCATGCGCGCATTTGCTCAGTTATGCGGCAGGCGCAAGAAATGGGTTTCACCGATAAAGAATTGGCCGATGCGGCATTGGCAAAGGCCGATATATCACTGTTGGTAGATGCTGCCGAATTGGCCTTGCTAAAGGATATTGCGTTTTTTCCGCGTATGCTTGTTGCCGCCGCCGAAACGCTGGAGCCGCATCGTATTGCCTTTTATGTGCAGCTATTGGCCGGGCAATTTCATCGGCTGTGGACTTTGGGTAAAGAAAAACCTGACTTGCGTTTTCTTTTGGAAAGCAATAAACCGCTCACTCTGGCGCGATTGGCACTGCTGCGCGCAACAGCGCTGACGATTGCCGCCGGATTGGATGTTATGGGCATAGAAGCCGAAACAGAAATGCGTTAAGCTGTGACGGTTCAAGGAGCGCAAAACGCATGCCGCAACGAAGACCCGATTTTGATGAGGGATTTCTCGACGATGATACCGATTTGAAAATCGCTCATCCATCGCCCAATGCTGAAATTTACACGCGCAGCGGCCGCTCGTCACCCTCGCTGTTAACGGTTATTGTTTTTCTGCTGATGATGAGTGCTGGCTTTGGTGGCGTGTTTTTTTACGGGTTTCAAAGAGGCGTTGAAGAAGGTCAGCGCAGCTTACCGCCTGTGGTTTTGGCCGATAAATCACCGATTAAGAAAATGCCCAATGAAGTGCCGGGGGGTGTGTCGGGCACACCTGAAAATCTCAACATATATAATGTGGCGCGTGGCGGTGGCACACGCACGAAAGCCAAATCCAAAAGCCCGCCTGAAAGCGGACCGCCTGACAATGCTGACGGCACGATTGAGAGTTTGATAAGAAGCATCGAAAATGCGGTGCTTGGCAAAAAGCCGGACAGTTCGGCTGAAACGAACTCGGTTAAGCGGCTCAAAAAACACGGCATTGAAGTATCGCCGCCACGGCCGGATTTGAACCGCGCACCATCGGCAACCGCCAAATCTGCGCCGCAAGCGACCCCAAAGCCGAAATTTAAACCCGCCCGCAAGGCCAAAAAGACGGTCGCCAAAGTCGGCCCTGCCTTGGCGCAATCATCGGCGCGCGGTATTCACATGGTTCAGCTGGCAGCGTCACGCAGTCGGACTTTAGCGCGAGGTGTCTACACCAATTTGCAAAGCAAACATGGCGACCAGTTGGGTCGCCGTGACCCGCTGATTTTACGCGTTGACTTGGGTCGTAAGGGTATTTTTTACCGCGTTAATGTGGCGGGGTTTTCAAGCCGTGCGGCGGCCAAACGATTTTGCGATGATTTGAAGGGTCGTGGTCAGGATTGTCTTGTCCGAAAACAACCATAGACCGGTCATTTTCGGCATTGAGGGGCTGACCCTTTCTGATAGGGAAGCGGCGTTTTTTCACGAAACACGACCGTGGGGCGTAATTCTGTTTGCCCGCAATATCGACACGCGTGAGCAGCTTCGTGCATTAACCGATGCGCTGCGCGAGAAATCGGGCAATCCGCAATTACCGATTTTGATTGACCAAGAGGGGGGGCGCGTGGCGCGTCTAAAGCCGCCCTTGGTGCCGGCCTATCCGCCGATGGCGACCTATGGTCGCCTTTATGAGCAGGACAAAGAAAAAGCTGTGCTGGCGGCGCGGCTGGGGGCTTCTTTGTTGGCGGCGGATTTGTATGAATTGGGGATTAACATCACCTGTGCGCCGTGCCTTGACCTTGGGCTTGCTAACATGTCGAAGGTGATTGGTGAGCGCGCCTTTAGCGCGTCGCCGCGTGTTGTGGCCGCACTGGGGCAAGCCTTTGCTGACGGGTTGATGGAAGGCGGGGTTTTACCGGTGATAAAACACTTGCCGGGGCATGGACGGGCAAGGGTTGACAGCCATTTTGAACTGCCAGTGATTGAAGCCACGGTGCCACATTTGCAGGCTGAAGACTTCCAACCGTTCCGACAGCTTAACGACGCGCTTTTGGGCATGACCGGGCATTTACTTTTTACCGCGATTGATAATGAGCTGCCAAGCACGCTTTCGCCTGCTGTGGTGCAAAATGTTATTCGGGAGCATATCGGTTTTGACGGCGTGTTGATGAGTGATGATGTTTCAATGCAAGCCTTGTCGCAGTCCTTGTCGACGATTGGCGAAGCGGCACTTGCTGCTGGTTGCGACCTGATATTGCATTGCAATGGTGAGATGGCGGAAATGGCTGAGATTGCTGCCAGCTTGCCTGACACAATGGGGGCGGCTACGGCCAAGCGCATTGCGCGGGTTGATGCGGCATTGGCGCGTTTATCCAACACGACCGAAGCGGATAGGCGGCAAATTTGGGGAGAAATCATCGGAGATATTTTCCCCGAGGCGCATAATGCGTCATAATGCGCTATAAGATGGCATGACTATAGCTGGAAATGATTCTCAAGCGGACCCGATGGGCAGTCAGGGTCGCAATCCCGATTTTCAGGAGGGTACGGCTTATGAACTGGCGTCAGCGGATGGTTTAGCCGTCAGCCTTGATGGCTATGAAGGCCCGCTAGATGTTTTGCTTGACTTGGCGCGGACGCAAAAACTTGACCTGAAACAGATTTCGATTCTGCATTTGGCCGAGCAATATCTTGATTTTATCCGCCGGGCGCGGGATTTGAAAATCGAACTGGCTGCCGATTATCTGGTTATGGCGTCGTGGCTGGCTTATTTGAAATCGCGCCTACTTTTGCCACCACCGCACGAACCCGATGAGGCCGACCCGGAAGAGCTGGCGGCGCAGTTGGTTTTTCGCCTGCAATGTCTGGAAGCGATGCGCGACGCCGCCGCCAAGCTGATGGCGCGCAATTTATTGGGGCGTGATTTCTTTGCCCATGGGATGCCGGAAGGCATTGGCATCAAACGCGAGAGTGTTTATCAAAGCAGCTTGTTTGAATTGCTGGCGGCCTATGCAAGCCAGCGTGTGCGTGATCATTATAGTGCTTGGACACCGCCGAATATCAATGTGCTTAGCATTGAGCGGGCGCGCTTGCGGTTGCAAGCTTTGCTGGGCGCATTGGATGATTGGCAACCGCTAAATGATATTGTGGCCGGAAGCATACGCGAACCGCAAAAGCGGCGCACAACCATCGCCAGTTCGTTCACCGCGATGCTGGAATATGCCAGCGACGGTCGCCTTGAAGTTCAACAAAGTGCTAACTTTGGCGAAGTGCTGGTGCGCCGTGTGCGCCCGAAAGTCGCTGATGCGTAAAAAAAGCACACTTGACCCGAGCCTGATACGCATTGTCGAGGCGGTTTTATTCGCCGCCGAAGAACCACTGGACTTGGCCAGTATCGCCGACAAATTGCCTGAAGATGCGGACACGAAGGCGATTGTGCAAGCCGTGCAGAAAAAATATGCCGAGGCCGGATTTAAGCTGAATAAAATCGGTAGCAAATGGGCATTCCGCTCGGCACCGGATTTGGCGCATGTTTTGGAAAAGCATGTTACCCAACAACGCCGATTGTCGCGTGCCGGTCTCGAAACGCTGGCGATTATTGCTTATCATCAGCCAGTGACACGGGCTGAAATCGAGGATATTCGCGGCGTATCATTATCAAAAGGCACGTTGGATGTGCTGTTGGAAAGTAAGTGGGTGAAAATACGCGGGCGTCGTCGCGCCCCGGGACGTCCGGTTACTTATGGCACGAGTGGCCAGTTTCTCGACCATTTTGAATTGCCGGGGCTGGAGGATTTGCCAGGGCTGGACGAATTGAAAGCCGTCGGTCTGCTGAATGACCGCTTGCCGCCGAACTTTGCTGTGCCACAGCCTGACCCCGATAATGACCCTGAAGAAGAGCCGTTGGCAGAAGGGGATGACGGGTTGGAGCCGCTGGACATGGATTTGCCCGAAGCTCTTAAGGATACCCCTTCGCCATGACCAGCATATTACGTTTCCACGATGTCTCCTTTCATTTTGGCAAAGAAGCCGTTGTTGACGGTGTTGGTTTTGATGTTGGTGAAGGCGAGATTGTCTGCTTGCTCGGGCCTTCTGGGTGCGGCAAAACCACCAGTTTGCGCTTGGCGGCAGGCATGGAAACACCGACGACCGGTGAAATATGGTTGGGTGGCGATAAAGTCTCAACTGCGGACATGGTTGTGCCGCCGGAAAAGCGCGGCATTGGGTTTTTGTTTCAAGATTTTGCCTTGTTCCCGCATATGTCGGTTCTTGATAATGTGATGTTTGGGTTGCGCAAAATGCCAAAGGCAGAGATGCGTTCCGTCGCGCAGGGCTTGCTGGAGCGTGTGGGGCTGGACGGATTTGGCACAAAATATCCGCATACATTGTCGGGTGGCGAACAGCAACGCGCGGCACTGGCACGTGCTTTGGCGCCGCAACCGCGATTGGTGCTGATGGATGAACCTTTCTCCAATCTTGACGCCGAATTACGCGACCAAATGCGCGATTTAACCGTGGCTTTGTTGCGCGAAACCAGTGCCGCCGGGCTTATCGTGACGCATGACGCCGCCGATGCTTTACGCATGGCCGACCGCATTGCGGTTCAAAATGAAGGGCGGTTGTTACAAATTGACCGACCGGAAGTGCTTTATGATGCCCCGGCGACGATCGACGTTGCGACATTATTTGGGCCGGTCAATTTTTTGCCGAACAGCTTACGGGTGGCGGCCAAAGCGGTTGGACGCGCCGCGACACGGCTTGGTGTGCGTCCTGAAGCCATATCGCTGGCGGCGTCTTTGTCGGCACAAGAACCCGGGTTGGTGTTTGCGGGCGATATTATCGCGTGCCGACGCCTTGGGCCGGGCTGGTTGGCTCATATAAAGCTGGAGGGCGGTGCGATATGGGAAGCCATCTTGCATCAATTTTTGGCACCGGCGCACGGCGCACATAAATTTTTTGTGTGCAGCGAGCGGGTCATGCTAGTCAATTAGGCAACAAAGGAAGGTGACTTATGGGAATTAGTTGGGTGCAAATTCTGGTTGTGGCGGTTCTGCTTATTTTGCTGTTCGGGCGCGGGCGTATTTCTTCACTGATGAGCGATATTGCTGCGGGCATTACCAGTTTCCGCAAAGGCATGCGTGATGATGTGCAGGAAATGGATGACCAATCGGCGACCACGATTGATATGAGTGCGCGTGATGGCGAGAACAAAACTGAAGACAAATAAATAAAAGGGCGACCTCCGATGTTTGATATTGGTTGGAGCGAAATGCTGCTGCTGGGTATGATAGGTTTGCTGGTCATTGGTCCGCGAGAATTGCCCGCTATGTTGCGCACAATCGGTCGGTATCTGGGGCGGATGCGGCGAATGGCGCACAATTTTCGCCGCCAAATAGAGAGCGTCGCTGAAGCAACCGATACTGGTGCTGAGCTTAAAGATTTGGTGAAAGACCCAGCCCTGTTTGACATTGACCTTGAGGCGCCGGATTTATTCGAACCGGTCGATGAAGACGATGAGACCGGCCAGAAAAAGAATGTGGGCAAGACATGACAGCCGAAACGAAAACGCTTGAGGATACGCTTGAAGGCACGCAAGCCCCATTGATTGAGCATTTGATTGAGCTGCGTCGTCGTTTACTACGCGCCGGTATGGCGTTTTTACCGGCTTTTGCGGCTTGTCTGTTTTTTGCTGAGGATATATTCAAATTTTTGCTGCGTCCCTATGAGCGTGCCATTGGGCAAAGCGGCCCACTGGAGTTGATTTATACCGCGCCGCATGAGTTTTTTTTCACACAGATTAAATTAGCCATGTTTGGTGGATTTTTTTTCGCTTTTCCGTTTATTGCAGTGCAGCTTTATCGCTTCGTGGCCCCGGGTCTTTATAAAAATGAGCGTAAAGCCTTTCTGCCGTTTCTTTTGGCGGCACCGGTGCTTTTTGTGAGTGGGGCGGCATTGGTGTTTTTTTTGGTTATGCCATTGGCACTTGAATTTTTTGCTGCCATGCAGTTCAGCCAAGTTGAAGGTGCTGATGTTCGCATGATGAACCGCGTCAGCGAATATCTATCTTTTAGCATGGTGCTGATGCTGGCATTTGGCTTGTGTTTTCAATTGCCAGTGGTGCTGACTTTACTGGGGCGGGTGGGGTTGGTCACGGCCGATGGGCTACGCGGTAAACGTCGCTATGCGATTGTCGGTGTATTTCTGGTTGCGGCCATTTTAACGCCGCCGGATATTATCAGTCAGATTGGGCTGGCCGTGCCGACATTGCTGCTTTATGAAATCTCGATTTGGTCGGTCGCCGCCATGCAAAAAAAACAGCACGAGCAGGAGAATGAGTGAGACTCGGCGTATAAATTATTCAGAGATATTTAAGAGACTTAACGATGCACGACATTAACGCCATCCGCGCCAATCCCGAAACGTTTGATGCCGCACTGGCCAAACGCGGTGTGGCGGCGCGGGCAGATGATATTTTGCGCCATGATGCGATATGGCGGGAAGCGGTTGCCAAAGCGCAGGTCTTGCAGACACAGCGCAATGAAGCGTCCAAGCAAATTGGCCAAGCAAAAAGCAAGGGCGATGCGGCGCGGGTGCAGGCATTGATGGATGAGGTGTCGGGCTTAAAGGATACGCTACAGCTTGCCGAAGACAAGCAAGGTGGTGCGCAAGCCGCGCTTGAGGAATTGCAGGTCGGATTACCCAATTTGCCACTTGATGACGTGCCGGATGGGAATGACGAGACTGGCAATGTTGAGTTGCGCGGGGTTGCTCCCAAAAAAACCAACGCGGCGGCGCAGCATTTTGAGATTGGCGAAGCGCTGGGGCAGATGGATTTTGAGACCGCCGTAAACATGTCAGGTTCC